>DASPGK010000097.1:0-8208 GCA_035620655.1 Candidatus Krumholzibacteriia bacterium | reverse complement strand
CAGCAGCGGGTCGCGATCGCGCGGGCACTCGTCAATCATCCCGCGATTCTTTTGGCCGACGAGCCTACCGGCAACCTCGACCCGGATTCCGCGGAGGACGTGCTGCGCCTCTTGTTCAAGATCAACAACGGCGGCACCGCGGTCTTGATGGCCACGCACGACCATTCGTTCGTGCAGAACTTCGGCCAGCGCATCATTCACCTGCGCGACGGCAAGGTGTACGAAGACAAGACGACGGGCCTGGTCGGCAACTTGAGCGACCGTCTGGACGCGCTGCGCATGGAGCGCGACCGCGCGCGCCGCGTCAACGACGCCATCAAGCGCCAGCGCACGACCTCGCTGGCGCCGACCAAGACGGAGTAAATCGACCATGATGCGACGCATTCTCTATATCGTCGACGAAGCGCTTCGCACCGTGCGGCGCCACAAAGGCCTCACGTCGATCTCCGTCGTCATCATGAGCCTCTCGCTCCTGATGCTGGCCGTCTTCCTGCTGGCCACCGACAATCTCCTCAAGCTCGTGAGCGAGACCCAAGAGGAAATGAAGATCTACGTCTACCTCGACGACAACGTGGGGCAGGCGCACATCGAGGAGTTGTACCGCTCGATCTTGGCCACCCCCGAAGTCTCGAGCGTCCAGTTCGTGTCCAAGGAAGAAGCGCTCGTGGACTTCAAGGGACAGCTGGGCGACGACGCGGAGCTTTTGTCCGCGCTGCGCGCCAATCCGCTGCCCAACTCGTTCTGGATCGAGCCCAAGGCGGAGCACAAGTCGCGCGACGCCATGGTCGGGCTCGCCGAGCGCTTCGGGCACATGCGCGGCGTCGAGGAAGTTCGCTACGGCAAGGAGTTCCTCGACAAGTTCGACTCGATCGTGAAGGGCATTTATACGATCGACATCGTGGTGGGCTTCATCGTCATCATGTCGGCCATCTTCATCATCGCGAACGCGGTGCGCCTGACCGTGATCAGCCGGCGCAAGACCATCGATATCCTGAAGCTCGTGGGTGCCACCAACCCGTTCATCGTGGCGCCGTTCATCATCGAGGGCGCGTTCCAGGGCGGCGTGGCGGCGGTCCTGTCGCTTCTACTGCTGCGCGTCGTCACCGAGGTGAGCCGCAGTGCCATCCCCGATATCAACTTCTTCTCGGTCGAGAAGTCCCTGGTCTTCTTCTTGACGTGCGTTCTGATCGGCGCGCTCGGGAGCTTCATGGCGCTCCGAAAATACCTACGGATGCAATGATGCGCCCGCTTCGCGCCGTATTGCTAACGGCGGCGTTGGCCGCCGCGTTGACCACGGTTGTGGCGTGGGCGCAGACCGACGACGTCGACGAGAAGCAGGCGGAGCTCGATCGCATTCGACGCGAGATCGAGGAGCACCGCGCGAAGTCGCAGAAGCTCGGCTCGCAGGAGAAGCAAGTCTTGAAGAAACTCTCCGCCGTCGACAAGGACATCGACCTCTCGAAGCGCTATCTCAAGAAGCTCACCGAGCAAGAGAGCACCATCGACAACCGCATCGGCGATCTCAAGGTGATGATCGGCGGGCGCGAGATCGTGCTGTCGCAGCAAGAAGAAGCGCTGGGCAAGCGCTTGCGGCAAATGTACAAGCGCGATCCCCAGTACACGTGGGAGGTCTTCCTCGGCGCCCAGAGCATCGACGACGCCATCACGCGCTACCAGTTCATGAAGCTGATCGCGTCGCAGGACGCCAACTTGATCGGCGAGTTCAAGGAGAGCAAAAAGTCTCTCGAGATCGAGACGGCGCGCTTGGCCGAGTCGCTGCAGGAAGTGTGGGAGCTGCGCGAAGCGCGCGAGCGCGAGACGGCACAGCTCCAGCACTCGAAGAAGCAACGACAGACCGTACTGGCCGGCATTCGCAGCGAGAAATCCAAGCACGCCAAGGCGATCGAAGACCTCGAAGCGGCGCAAGCCGAGTTGCAGGCGCTGATCGACGACATCATCGCGCGCGGCACGGCCGGCAAGGACCTGCCGCCCACGGGCGAGTTCGCCGCGATGAAGGGGCGCCTATTGTGGCCGGTGGCGGGGAAGATCATCCGCGGCTTCGGCAAGCACACCCATCCCAAGTACGGAACCGTGACCATGAACAATGGCGTCGACATCCAGGCGCCCGCCGGCGCGCCCATCGTCGCGGTCGCTACCGGCGTGGTGGAGTTCGTGGACTGGATTGACGCCTTCGGCAAGTGCGTCATCTTGAACCACGGCGGCGGCTTCTACACCCTCTACGCGCACGTCGCCACCACCATGGTGGCGCAAGGACAGAAAGTGGGACGCGGGCAGGCGATCGCGGAGGTGGGAGACACGGGATCGCTGGAGGGCTACATCTGCCACTTCGAAGTGCGACGGGGCCGCCTCGCGATGAACCCGGCGGAGTGGCTGGGCAAGAAGCAGGGGTCATAGCGAGTCGCCTGACAAAGACGCCGGAGAACGACTATACTCGCGGCATGCCGCCGCGTGCCTCCCAAGAACCGCGCCCCCTGCCCGCGCTCGACCTCGAGCAGCCGCAGGCATCGGCGTATCTCCGTTCGTTGAAGCGCGGTGCGATCCCGCCGCTCTTGTTCGATGGCCCCGAGGGAACCGGGAAAGAGTTCACGGCCATCGAGTTCGCGCGCGCGCTGCAGTGCGAGAAGGACGAACCGTGCCGCCTCGACGGACCCAGGTGCGCGTCGTGCCTGCACGCGTCGATCTTGGAGCACCCCGGCATTCATCTCGTCTACCCGACCCCCACGCAGGGCTCCAACGAGGACGACGAAGGCGACGTCGGCGACATCGCGAAGATCCTGGAAGAAAAGCGCGCCGACATCTTCGCGGCCCCGACCTTCACCAAGAAGACCAGCATCCGCGTGGCGCGCGCGCGCGCGGTCATTCAGAGGGCTTTCACCAAGCCCTTCGACGCGCGCTACCACGTCTTCATTTTCGTCGACGCGCATGCCATGCGCGAAGAAGCGCAGAACGCGCTCTTGAAACTGGTCGAAGAACCCCCCGCGCACGCCGCCATCGTCTTTGTTACCCCGAATGCGGAGGGGTTGCTCTACACGATTCGCTCGCGCTGCCAGCGTGTGCGCTTCTTCCCGGTCAAGCGCGCGGTGCTGGAGAAGATCCTGATCTCCTACTACAACGCCGACGCCCAAGTGGCCAAGCGCGCGGCCGCCCTCGCGCAAGGGTCGATCGTGCGCGCGCGCGCGTTGCTCGACTCGGCGGATTTCGCGGAGCGCGACGCGGCCCTCGGGCTGGTCGCCGGACTGGCCAAGGAGAAGGAGTCGTGGGCGCTCTCGCAGGCGCTGATCGGGGCGCGCGGGGCCAATCGCGAGAGCGTCGCGCGCGTGCTGGACGAGATGGCGGTGATTTTCCGCGACGCGATGACGGGGGACGCGTCGCTCTACGTCAACGCGGACGTCGCGAAGGACATCGAGCGCGTGGGCGCCGTGTGGGGCAGTGCCAAGCTCCCGCGCGCCATCGAATCGATCCTGGAGACGCGCGCGCAGGTCTTCCTCGCCAACGCCAACATCGACGGCGCGCTGGCCGAGTTGTTCTTGAAGCTCAAGAGGCTTTCCGCCGCGACTCCTTGATTTTGCGCAGCCAGATCGACGACACCACCGTCGACGTGAGCACGGTGATGACCACGACCAGCGTTACCCCCGCCGGCATCTTGTACCAGTGCGAGATCAGCATCTTGACGCCGATGAATCCCAGGATCAGGCCAGCCCGTGGTGCAGGAACTCGAAGGTGTGGATCAGCTTCCCGATGGCCGAGTAGAGCGAGCGCAGCCCCAGGATGGCGAACGCGTTCGACGTGTAGACCAAGAACGGGTCGGTCGTGATGGCGAGGATGGCGGGGATCGAGTCGACCGCGAACACGATGTCGGTGGTCTCGATCACGAGCAGCACCACCAGCGCGGGCGTGATCATGAGCCGCCCGTCCTTGCGCATGAAGAATTTACCCGAGTCGTACGACTGCGTGCCCATGAAGGGCTTCAAGAACTTGAACACGGGGTTCTTCTCGGGGTGGACCTGGCGGTCCTTCGCGAACATCAGACGCGCCGCGGTCACCACCAGGAACGCGCCCAGCACGTAAATCAGCCAGTGGAAGCGCTCGAGCAGCGCGACCCCGGCCAGGATGAACGAGAGACGGAACACCAACGCGCCCACGATGCCCCAGAACAAAATGCGGTGCTCGAGCTTTCGCGGCACGTGGAAGTACTGGAAGATCACCCAGAACACGAACAGGTTGTCGACGCTGAGCGACTGCTCGACCAGATAGCCGGTGAGGAACAAGACCGCGTCGTGCCGGCCGTCGACGACCCAGACGCCCGCGCAGAACAGGAACGCCAGCGCCATCCACACCCCGACCCAGCTCAGCGCGCGCTTGGTGGTGACGGATTCGGGGCGCTTGTGGACGACGCCGAGGTCGATCCACAGCGCGATGGCCAGGAGTACGTGGAAGAGGACCCACTGCCAGACGATGGGCATAGGCAGAAGACGTTAACACCCGCGGCGCGGATTTGGTAGAGTGAACCCGATGAGCAAGCCCCCCCGACGTGCGCGCAAGACCAAGAAGCCTGACGCTCCCGCTCCCAAGACCAAAGCGCCGATGAATCGCGTGTTCGCGCACGTGCGGCGGTTCGTTATACGCGGGACGCTGGCGTTGATTCCCATCGCGCTGCCGGCCTTCGCGGTCTACTTGCTCTACGGCTTCATCGACCGGCGCTTGCTCGTGCTGGTGCACAAGACGTTCGGGATCAGCTTCCCGGGCATGGGCATCGTCCTCTTGCTGGTGATCCTGTACCTCTTCGGGCTCGTCGTCAGCAATTTCTTCGGCCGGCAGCTGCTGCAAGGGCTCGAGAGCCTGACCGAGCGCATCCCCATCATTAATACGGCGTATCGAATCGGCAAGCAGCTGTCGGGAACGTTATCGCTGCCCGAGAAGCAGATCT
Source organism: Candidatus Krumholzibacteriia bacterium (assembly GCA_035620655.1). Classification (GTDB taxonomy): domain Bacteria; phylum Krumholzibacteriota; class Krumholzibacteriia; order WVZY01; family JAKEHA01; genus JAKEHA01. The sequence goes on along the minus strand of DASPGK010000097.1, from coordinate 3,260 downwards.
TCCGCCGCCCGATCCTGGTGCCGTACGCCGCCCCCGGCACGTGGCAGGTGGGATTCGTCACGGGCACCGTGCGCTCGGAGAGGGACGGCGTGGAACTGCTCAAGGTCTACGTGCCCACCCCGCCCAACCCCACGTCGGGGTTCGTCTACTTCATGAAGGAATCCGACACCCGCGACCCCGGCTGGACCGTTGAAGAGGCCATGCAGTGCATTCTCTCGGGCGGACTCATCGGGTCACCGACGATTCGGTGACGACGAACGGAGGTAAATCGATGCGAACCGTGAAGACCATCATAATCGTGCTTCTCTTCGCTCTACTGTTGATCGTGATGGTTCAGAACGCGCAGCCGGTGACGTTCAACTTCCTGAACTGGCGATATCAAGTGTCGCAACTGTTGCTGGTCGTGATCGTGTTTGTGATCGGATGGTTGGTGGGGTTCGTCATGGGCAAGGTCACCGGCAAGAGGAAGGAAGATGAGCCGCCGCTCTCGCCGCGCCCGCGCTAGGGCCAAACCGCCCCGGCTCTTCAAGCGGCACCACGCCGGCAAGGTGCTCCCGCCCGGCACGCTGGTCTACGACCGCGAGCCGCGTGTCGCCCAAGTCTCCATCCAGGTCATGGACTACGGCCCCGACGCGTGCCGCGTGAGGCAGCCGAAGACCATCGAAGACACCTTTCCGCTGCGCGATTCGACGTCCACGTCGTGGATCGATATCGAAGGACTCCACGACACCGAGTTGTTGAACAAGTTCGGCGCGCACTTCGGGCTGCACCCACTCGTGCTCGAAGACATTCTCAACACCCACCAGCGTCCCAAGCTCGAGGAATACGAGAATTATCTCTATGTGGTGCTGCGCATGCTGGCGATGCGCAACGGCGACGCGCTCCACTCCGAGCAGGTGAGCATCATCGTCGGCCGCGGTTTCGTGGCGACGTTCCAGGAGATCCCGGGCGACGTGTTCGACCCGGTGCGAAAGCGCATCGAGCAAGGCGGCGGTCGCTCGCGCCGCATGGGCTCCGACTACCTCGCGTACGCGCTCATGGACGCGATCGTCGACAACTACTTCGCCTTGCTGGAAAAAACCGCCGAGACGATCGAAGAAGTGGAGCAGCGGGTCGGCGATAAACCCCGCCCCGACGACCTGGCGAAGATCCATGAGCTGCGTCGCGAGATGGTCTACTTGCGCCGAAACGTGTGGCCGCTGCGCGAAGTCGTGGCCGCCCTGCAGCGCAGCGAGTCCGACCTCATTCACGACGAGACGCGCGTCTACTTCCGCGACCTCCACGACCACGTGGTGCAGGTGATCGAATCGCTGGAGAACTTCCGCGACGTGCTGGCGAGCTTGCAGGACCTGTACGTGTCGGGAATCGGGGTGCGCACCAACGAAGTGATCCGCGTGCTCACCATCATCTCGACCATTTTCGTACCGCTCACGTTCCTCGCGGGCGTGTACGGCATGAACTTCGACGTGCTGCCGGAGCTGCGCTGGCCGCACGGCTATCTCTACTTCTGGATCGTGAGCGTGATCGTCGTGATCTCGCTCATCGTCTTCTTGCGCCGGCGCGGCTGGTACTAGGCGTCGCCGGACGGCTCCGGCGGTGCGACGGTTTGCGCGGCGCGCTTCGACGCTTCGATCTCGCCGTGCAGAGCGACCGGCTCGCTCACCTTGCGCAGGCGCAGGTTCAGCATCTCCACCAGCACCGAGAACGCCATCGCGAAGTAGATGTATCCCTTCGGGATGTGGAAGTGGAAGCCCTCGCCCACCAGCGACACGCCGATCAGGATCAAGAAGCTCAGCGCCAGCATGCGGATGGTCGGGTGTTTGTCGACGAAGGCGCTGATCCCCTTCGCAAACGCCATCATGAAGATGACCGCGATGACGACCGCGGTCACCATCACGGGGAGATGCTCCGAGAGCCCGATGGCCGTGATGACCGAGTCGAGCGAGAAGACGATGTCGAGCAGGACGATCTGCAGGATGACGACGCCGAAGGTCGCGCGCTTGAAGGTCGCATGGTGCTCGTCTTCGTGGCCCTCGAGCTTCTCGTGAATCTCGAGGGTGCTCTTGGCGAGGAGAAACAGGCCGCCGCCGATCAAGATCAGGTCGCGGCCCGAGAAGTCGCGGCCGAACACCCCGAACAGCGGGTTGGTGAGCTTCATCATCCACGTGAGCGAAAAGAGCAGCGCCACGCGGGTAATCATCGCGATCGCGAGGCCCACGAAGCGGGCGCGGTCCTGCTGGTGCGCGGGCAGCTTCATCGACAGGATGGCGATGAAGATGATGTTGTCGATGCCGAGGACGATCTCGAGCGCGGTCAGGGTCGCGAGCGACACCCACACCTGCGGGTCGGTCAGCCAGTCCATACCAGTGACTTCTCCTTGGGATTCCCCTCACCGGGTCCGCGCTTGCGAGCGCGGAGCCCGAATGCTACATTCTAGCGTCATTTTTCGCCAGCGAATCCCGAATGACCACCTACTACCTCACGACCGCCATCGACTACGTCAACGCGCGCCCGCACCTGGGCACGGCGTACGAGAAGATCGGTGCCGACTGCCTCGCGCGCTATAAGCGCCTGGCGGGCTTCGACACCTATTTCCTGATGGGGACCGACGAGCATTCGACCAACGTCGAGCGGGAAGCGCGCAACCTGGGCAAGGATCCGCAGGCCTATACCGACGAAATGGCGCTGGTGTTCGAACACACCTGGAAGACGCTCCATATTTCGTACGACCAGTTCATTCGCACGACGGACGCGCGCCACAAGCGCGCGGTAGCGAAACTCTTCGAGACGATCCACAGGAACGGGTTTATCTACGAGGGGAAGTACAGCGGCCTTTACTGCGAGGGTTGCGAAGAATTCAAAGCCGAGAAAGACCTGATGGACGGGAAGTGTCCGCGTCACCTCACGGTCCCCAAGTTCATCGAGGAGAGCAACTACTTCTTCGCGCTCTCTAAGTTCTCGGATCGCTTGAAGTCACACATCCTCGCCCACCCGGACTTCGTTCGACCCGAGATTCGCAAGAACGAGATCCTGAACGTGATCGAGTCGGGGCTGGAGGACGTCAGCGTGTCGCGCGCGGGGAAGACCTGGGGCGTCCCGCTGCCGATCGCGCCCGACCAGGTGGTGTACGTCTGGTTCGACGCGCTGATCAATTATATATCGGCCATCGGATACGCGGCCGACGGCGCCGATGACAAGCGCCTCTTCGAGCGGTACTGGCCCTGCGACGTCCACGTCATCGGCAAGGACATCACGCGCTT
>DASPGK010000096.1:0-5939 GCA_035620655.1 Candidatus Krumholzibacteriia bacterium | reverse complement strand
CATCTACCACGTGACCGGAAATCTCGCGTACACCATCGTCGCGCACGCCATTTTCAATTCCGTCGCCTTCGCGCAGCTTGCGTTCCAAACCGAGGAGCAGGCCAGCCAGCTCCCGGTTTACTTGAGCGACGTCCGCATCGTGGTGGGAGCGCTCGTGATCTTCATCTTCCTGCTCTTCAAAACGAAAGAGGGAGGCCCCGAAACGGAGCCTCCCTACGAGTCGCTCGATCAGTAGCGCGCGGCGTATTATTTCACGGACGTGCTGATGTCGCGTCCGACGCTGATCTCCCCGTTGTCGATTCGAATATTGAATCCACAATCCGGGTTGTTACAGACCCACGCCTTATACGTGATAGGCGCACCGTCGCGGCCGTAATCGGAGAGGGGCAGCAAGAGCCCCTTGTTGCACTTCTGGCATCCCGGGAAAACCTTTTCCATTCTCGCCCGCAGCACGAGGGGGGTTCGCGCTTGGGTCGTCACCTCCCTTTCATCACCGACCCCCGACCCACCGACTTCTCCATCAACTCGATGCGAATGAAGATGTTACAGCACTGTCAGGGGTGACCGCATAATTATCCGCGCGACTCGCCGAGGGTGTCAAGGTATATGTGGCGCGATGGCCCTCGCGGCCACGCGATGACCGAGCGCGTTCATGTGCCATGGGTCATAGTAGGTCTCGTTCTCGATCTTGAGGCCCGCGGGCGCGTACGCGCGAAACGGCTCCAGTAAATCGACCACGTCGAAGCCGTTCGTGCGCGCCGCTTCCGCCAGGCGCGCGTGCACGTCGCGCAGCGAGTAGTCCTCGAAGCCGGTGTCCTTCTCGAAGATGGGATGAATGACGAAGACGACCGGCACGCGGTGGCTCAGCGTAATCTCTCCGATGCGCCCGAGATTCTCTTCGACCTCGGGCCAGAAGGCGCAGTGCACGAAAGCGTGGAATTCTTTCGGGCACTCGAGCCCGCGATACTTCTGCTTCACGCGGAACGCGAAGGCTTCGACGCGCGCGACCAGATACGAGCGCGGGCGGTGGTAGTAGCGTCCGAGGTCGCCGTTGGCATTGTGATAGACCGGGTGCGCGGGGTCGTTGAGGCAATAGCTCCATAGAATGAGATCGGGATCGTAACGGAAGGCCGTGTCGTGCAACAACACGATCTCCTGCGAGGTCGAATAGCCGATGTGCGCCAGGAGGATCACTTCGTAGCGACGCCCGTCGCCGCGCGCGTTGAGCTGGCGCTCGATCACGCGCCCAAATGCCGAGTCGGCTTCCACGTCGCGCCCCTCCGCGACCGAGTCGCCGATCAACACGATGCGGAAGACGCCTTCCGGCTTCTCGATTGAATGCTCGATGTCCCGATAACCGAGCGAATTGGCGCCGCACTCCCCGGGCGTGTAGGTGTAGATGAGTCTCTCGTCGTCCGCGGGTTGGGTGCACAACCCGCGTTCGCCCATGCGCGATCGGATGCGCTCGCGCTCGCTGGCGGCGCGGGAGCGAAAGAAGACTTCGGCGCCGGCGGCGCACACGACCAAGACGACGAGCAAGACGATCGCGTTCCGACGCATACGCCGCTTAGATCAGAAGCCTCGCCACGATGAAGACACCCACCATCGTGAACATGAGAGCGAGCTTGCCGATCGTGCCGATGATGAAGCCGATCCACGCCGCCACCCCCGCGCGGCCGAGTTGCTTGGCGTCGCGCGTGACGAGCAGCTCCCCAGCGACCGCGCCCACGAACGGTCCGAGTAGAATGCCGGGAATACCGAAGAAGACGCCCACGGTGGTCCCGAGTACCGCACCCCACACCGCCTGCTTGCTCGCGCCCACGCGCTTGACACCCAGGGCACTCGCGACCGCGTCGACGATGTACGTGATGGCGGTGAGGATCGCCAGAATCGTGATGGCCGGCCAGCCCACGTATTGGAAGTCCTCCGCCCACGCGGCCACGATCAATCCCGCGAGGACCAGCGGCGCGCCCGGCAGCACGGGCGCAATGACACCGACGAAGCCGGCCACGACCAGCGCGCCGGCCAGAATCCAGAGCCAGACGGTGGCGTCCATGGAGAGAGGATAGCGCGACTAGGTCTTGAGTGTCTTCTTCTTCGCGGCCGGGAAGAGGATGTTGTTGAGGATGAGCCGGTAGCCGGGAGAGGTGGTGTAGAGAGCGAGGTCCGTGGCCGGGTCACCGACCGCGTGCTGGTAGTCCTCGGGATCGTGACCGCCGAGGAACGTGAACGTCCCGCGGCCCGCGTTGCCGTGGAGATACTTGACCTCGTCGTGCACCGCGTCTTCGCCCAGGATGACGACACTCTTCTTGACCAGCGCCTTCTTGAACCCCGTCGTCTGTCCGAGGAAACCCTTCACGTAACCCACGTGGTTCTGCGTCAGCATGGTGGGCACGGGGTCGTACTTGGCCGAGAACTCGAACAGCGTGAAGTAGTCGGCGTCGCTGCCGCGCGCGGAGACGTAGTCGCTGGTGTCGATGTCGGAGAATTCGTACACGAGCGGGCTCGGCACCAAATGGAACCCGGTGAACGCGAAGCAGCGCTCGTAGTCCAGCTTGTCCTGGAAGCCGGGCGTCAAGCCGTCGTAGTCGAACTCCTGCGCCACGATGTCGACCCCGTTGGCCGCCAGCGCGATGTCGTACGAGTCACACGCCGAGCACATCGCGAACAGGAATCCGCCGCTCATCACGTACTCGCGAATCTTCTCCGCGACCGCCTTCTTCACTTCGGAGACCTTGCTGAATCCCATGGCGCGCGCGCGTGCCTCGGCGTCGCGCTGCTCGGCCTGGTACCAGTCGGTGTGGCGATAGGCGGCGTAGAACTTGCCGTACTGGCCGGTGAAGTCCTCGTGGTGCAGGTGGAGCCAGTCGTACTTCTCGAGCCCGTTCGCCAGCACCTCTTCGTCGAACACGCGCGCGTACGGAATCTCCGCGTACTCGAGCGCCAGCGTCACCGCGTCGTCCCAGGGCTGCTTCAAGGGCGGGATGTACACCGCCACCTTGGGTGCCGTCTCGAGGTGGACGACCTCCATGTTGTTCTGCGCGATCTCGGCGTGAATCTTGGCCACGTCGGCGCCGCTCACTTCCACGAAGCTGACGTTCTTCAAGCGCGCGTCGAGCACGATATCGGCCGACGCGGGCATCACGAAACTGCCGCCCCTATAATTGAGCAGCCAGTCGATCTTGTGCCCCTTGGAGAGGGCTGTGAACGCGAGCCCGTACGCCTTCAAATGATTCGACTGCGTGAGGTCCATCGGGACCAAGAGCTGCTGCGCGCTCGCGGGCAGCGCCGTCGCGACCAGAAACGCGAGTGCAACGAGACTACGGCGCATACGATCCCTTCACGAGCGAGCGCACGCGCTGCACGTCGCGCCGCACGTCGTCGAGCATGGCGTACTCGGGGTACGACAGCAGAATCTTCTCGTACTCTTTCAACGCCTGGTTGTAATCGCCGAGACCGACTTCGTACACGCGACCGACGTCGCGCGTGACCGCGGGGCAGTCGTCTTCCTTGGGATAGTCCTTGAGGAAACCCTGCAGCGTCGCGAGCGCGGTGTCGAACGCACCCTGGTCGAAGTACAGCAACCCCAGTCGATGGAGCGCGCGCGGGCGCAGCGGGTCGTGGATTTCGCGGCCCGCGATGGCCTGGTACTTCGACACGATGGCGGTGGTATCGCCCACCATGGCCGCCTTCTCCGCGGCGACGAAGTCGTCGAGCGAGCCCGACTTCAGCATGAGGCCCTCTTCGATCACCCACGCGGCCTCGATGGCGTCGTTGGTGAACGCGGACGACGGGGCACCCTCGGCCAGCGCGGTCAGCGTGTCGCGCGCCAATTCGTACTTCTTCTGGGTGGCGAGATAGAGACCGGTGTAGTACTGGCCGGCCTGCGCGAGCTCGGGGTTGCCGGCGCGCGAGAGCGACGCGATGTAGTGCTCCGCGTCCTTGGTGCGCCCGGTCCCGATGAACACGCGCGCGATGCGGCCCGCGAACTCGCCGCCCAGGCGGCGCGAGTTGACCGCACCCGAGCGGTACGCGTCCAGCGCCGCGTCGGGGCGCTTGAGATCGTAGAGCAGCACGTCGCCGCGCGCGACGTACGCGCGCTCGGCCAGGTCCGACCCGCCGAAGCGCTTCGAGACGTCGGCGTACTGCGCGACCGCGCGCTCCAAATACGCGGTGCGCTCCGCGGCCGGCAGCGCGGGGTTCGCGCCCGAGCCGTACTCGGCGTAGATACCGGCCAGCGCGAACATGGCGCGATCGAGGCCCGGCGAGTTGGGGTGGTTGCGCACGTACGACTCCGACGAGCGCAGCGCGAGGTCGAGGTAGCGCGCGCGCGAGTTGCGCGGCTGCGTCTCCGCGCGCGAGAGCGACTCCTCGGTCAAGACCAAGAGCGACGCGCCGTCGGCGGCCTGGTCCTCGTCGGCGCGCAGCGCCATCTCGAGCGAGCTCTCCAGCTGACCCTTCTGCAGGTAGTACGCCGCCAGCACATCCGACGCGGCGAAGGCGCCGGTACCGCGCGCGTCGGCGCGCGTGCGCAAGTAGGCGACGATGGCGCCTTCGTCCGGGCCGGCGTCGTTCAAGATCTCGAGCATCTTCTCGCGCGCGAAGCGGTACGCGCGCGCGTCGGTGGCTGCGTACGAGAAGTACTCGTCCATGGCGCGCTTGGGATTGCCCGATTGCTTGTAGAGGTTCGCGATCTCCAGCGAGAGCCCCGCGTTCTTCTTGGACTTGCCGCGCCCCTCTTCGAGCACCGAGATCGCCTCGTCGATGCGTCCCAGGTCGCGCAGCGCGCCCGCCACCATCTTGTAGGCGCCCATGCTGTAGTTGTTCGCTTCCAGCAGGCGGTCGAAGATCTGCATCGCCTCGCGCTCTTTGCCGGACGAGAAGTAGATCGAGCCCAGCGACTTGCCGGCGTCGAGGTTGAGCGGGTTGGCCTGGAGTGCCGCGCGGTAGTAGAACGCGGCCGAGTCGGGCTTGCCGACCACCTGCATGCCGTAGCCCAGGCGCGCGAGGATATCGTCGCGGCCGGGGTAACGCGCGTTCAATTGCTGAAGGAGCGCGATGCCGGCGGGCGGATTGACGGCGAGGAGCCGGGTCGCCTCGAGCACGTCGCCGCTGACACTCAGCGGGTCGGCGGCGAAGGGCTGGCGCGGGCGCTGCTCTTGCGCGAGCACGGGCGCGAAAACACTCGCGACCGCGATCGCGGTCCCGAGGGTTGCGGCGATGACGAAGCGAACGCGCACGCTACGGGCTCCGCGGCGCGGCCGGCGCCGGCGCTTCGTCGGCGAGCGCGCGGAAGTACATGCGAATGAGGTCCTCGAACTCGCCCGGCGCCTTGAGCTGCATCGCGCGCTGGATCTCGTCGCGCAAGGTCTGCGCGTCGGCGCCCTCGGGCCGCCGTCCCAGGCTCTTCGAGAACACGTCTTCGGCCGACACGCTCTCGCGCCGCTTCTCGTAGTCGCGCGTGTGCACCGAGCGCTCGGCGTCAAGCAGCCGGCTCAGAATGCGCTGCTCTTTGTTGACCAGATCCTCGTCGACCGCGCCGCGCTCCAGCGCTTCGACCACGGCCTCCATCTCTTCGATGGTGCGTTCGAGGCTGCCCAGCTTCTCGCGGTTGCCCTTGGCCGATTCCTCGATCCGCTTCGCGATGTCTTGCAGCGAGCGCTGCTGCCCGGCCAGGCGGTCGAGCTGCGCCTGCCTCTGCTGGCGCAGCGCCTCCTCGGTGAGGCGCATCTGCATCATGGCCTGCGTCTCTTTGATCACGTCCTGCTGCTGCGGGATCATCTGCTGCAGCATCTGCTGCGCGCTCGACTGGCTTCCGCCCTGTCCCTGCGAGCAGCTTTGCGCGCTGCGCAGCATCTCGATGGTGGCCTCGTTGAGCGACTCCACCGCGTTGTGCGCGTGCGTGGTCGACATGTAAGGCTTGTCCTGCTCCAGGAACA
>DASPGK010000095.1:0-5956 GCA_035620655.1 Candidatus Krumholzibacteriia bacterium | reverse complement strand
GCTTCGTGATGGGTGCGGACAAGTCCATCTACGCCGCCGCCCGGCTCGCCGGGGTGCCGCTCGCCGCGGCCGAGCGCAACTCGCCCGAGATGTACCGCATGCGTTTACCGGCCGCCGCCGCGCGCTTCTACTTCGCGCTCTTCGGGCTGTGTCGCGGCATCGCGGTGCAGTTCGAGTCGTACCGGCGCGGCTACCCGCCACACCTGCACGACCGCATCGACGTCATCCCCAACGCGGTGCGCGAAGCGACCAGGCTGGCCGAGCCGGGGCGCGCGGCCGCGCGCCACACGCTGCTCTCGGTGGGGCGTCTCTCGGAGCAGAAACGCGGCGACGTACTGATCGACGCGTTTGCGGCACTCGCCGCGCGCTTCCCGGATTGGGACCTGCGCATCGTGGGCGAGGGGCCCGAGCGCCCCACGCTCGAGGCGCACGTCCGCGCGCACGGGCTCGCGGGCCGCGTCGCGCTGCCGGGCGCGACCGCGGCCGTCGAGGACGAGTACGCGCGCGCGCACGCGTTCGCCGTCGCCTCGCGCTGGGAGGGCTTTCCCAACGCGCTGGCCGAAGCACTCGCGCACGGGCTTCCGGCAGTCGGATTCGCCGCCTGTCCGGGCGTCAACGAATTGATCGAGCCGGGATCGAACGGATTGCTAGCGGCCGGGGTCGACGACGCGAACGCACTCGCGACCACACTCGCGGGGCTGATGAGCGACGCGGAGACGAGGCGCTCGATGGGCGAACGCGCGCGCGCGTCGATGGCCGCCTACCACGGCGAGGCGGTCTATGACCGCTGGGAGTCGTTCTTTCGCCGCTGCGCGGCCCCGCCGTCGTAGCGACTTCCCGCCGCGAACGAGGGCGACAAGGCCAGCCCCGCGACGAACATGAACGCCATGAAGACTTCACTGTCGTCGATGTTGAGCTCGGTCAGCGCGCCGACCAGCACCGCGACGGTGGCCGCAAGCGCACCCACCGCGTACTGGTGGTCCGCGGTGCCCTTCTCGGTGCTGCCTCGTATGCGCAGCAAGCGCCGCACGAGCACGGTCCAGAACAAGACGAACGGAACGAATCCGATGACACCCCGCGTCGCCAGGATGTGCAAATAGACATTGTGCGTGTCGACGGTGGTGGTGACGCGCCGCCCCGCCAGTAGCTTGTCCGCTTCGATGGTGTAGTCGCCCATCCCCACACCCGTGAGCGGGTGCTGCTTGAACAGGTCCCACGCGATATCCCACAGCACGACGCGCGTGGAGGCGTCGATGTCGAGCCCCGAACGCAACAGCTCGGGAATCGAGCGCCCCTTGTGGGCGCTGACCGCGAACACCGCCAGCGCCACCACGAGTACGGTCGCGATCCACGACAGCACGCGGTTTCGCAGCAGCACGCACAGGGCGAATAGACCCGCCGCGAGCGCGAGCCACGCGCCGCGCGTCATCGTGAACATGATGGCCGCGATCTGGATCGCCACCACCGCCGCCAGCACGATCCGATTGCGAGCTCGCATCGCGTGCGTGAACAGCACCGCGCAATTCAAGACGATCAGTTGATAAACGATTCCCGCGAAGGTCATGGTGTAGAGCGTTCCGCCCGGGCGGTAGCGCTTGGGAATGTCGAGAAAACCGAGATCGAGTCCGCTCGATCCCTGCACCAAGACCATGCAACAGGCCAGGGTCGACGAGACCACCAGGGTCCAGAACGACGCCGCGCGCATGCGCACCGCGAGCACGTTGCACCCAACCCAGAAGACGATCAGCAACTGCCAGTACGACGAGACGTCCTTGATCGCGCGCGCCGAGTTCTCGGACATCCAAACCGACGGGAGCGCCGAAGCAACGAGCAGGAGCGAGGCCCACGCCAGGCGGTCCTCGTGCAGGGGGACCCGGGCCGAGTCGCGCGACGCCCACGAGGCGAGCCACGCCAGCGCGCCAAACCCGAAGGCGATGTTCATCCCCGCGATCGAAAAGGGAACGAAGGTCGCGAATGCGAAGAACGAGACGACCAGGACGCCGCGAGGGAGGGCCGCGACCGTCATCACGGCTAGGTGGCGGGAAAGAGTTCGTCTTCCACCACGCGACACAGGATGTGCAGGATCGCGAGGTGAAGCTCTTGCACGTGGGGCGTCTCGGTGGACGGAACCGCCACCGTGATCTCGCTGTGCCGTGCCATCTCGCCCCCGCCCGCGCCGGTCAGCGCGAACACGTGCAGGCCCTTGTCCGCGGCGGCGCGGCACGCGCGAACCACGTTGCGCGAGGTCCCGCTGGTCGAGAGCGCGAGCAGGCAGTCCCCGGGCCGCCCGATGCCGGCGATCTGGTGCGCGAACACGTCGTCGAAGGAATAGTCGTTGGAGAGCGACGTCACCACCGCGCTGTTCTCGGAGAGCGCGAACGCGGGCAGCGCGGTGCGGTCCTTCCGGTAGCGGCCGACCAGCTCGGCCGCGAAGTGGGCGGCCTGGGTGGCGCTGCCGCCGTTTCCGCACGCGTAGACCGTGCCGCCGGCCCGCAGACACGCGATCATCCCGGTCGCGATGGCGCTCATGCGACGCGCGGCCTCAGCGTCGAGGGACGCGACCAGCCCCGCGCGCGCGGCCAGTTCCTTCTGCATCTCGTCGGCCAATCGTGTCATCTGGATCGTCCGGCGTTACAGAACCGTGATCTCGCTGTTGTCGCCCACCATGAAACGGTAGGCGCGCGGGGGCTTGTCGCCGCGCCGCACCACCACGTTGCGCCCGATCAGGCTGTCGGTCATGCGGCTGCCGATGTCCACGATCTGGCAGTTCTCGAGCACGATGCTGTTCTCGATCTCGCTCTTCTCCACCCGCGACCCCGGGCCGATGCTGGTGAAGGGACCGATGTAGGCGTCGACGATGCGCGAGCCCTTTCCGATGATGATCGGACCGCGCAGGATGCTGCGCTTGACTTCGACGTCGTCGTCGAGGTGGACGTGGCCGTGGAACTCCGAATCCTCCAGCTGTTTCATCTCGACTCGCGTGGCCATGCCGGTCAGCACCATGCGATTCGCGTCGAGCATGTCTTCGAGCTTGCCGGTGTCCTTCCACCATCCCTCCACCACGTGTGATTGCACGTGGTAATCGTGCTCGATCAGGTACTGGATGGCGTCGGTGATCTCGAGCTCGTTGCGCCAGCTGGGCTTGATTTTTTCGGTAGCCTCGAAGATGGACGGCGTGAACATGTACACCCCTACCAGCGCGTAGTCGCTCTTGGGCTTCTTGGGTTTCTCTTCGAGACCCACCACACGGTCGCCCTTCAATTCGGCCACGCCGAAGTCGCTCGGGTTCTTGACCCGCGTGAGGAGGATCTGCGCGTCGTATTTGCCCCGGGTGAACTCTTCCACGAAACCGCGGATGCCGCCCGAGAGCAGATTGTCTCCCAGATACATGACGAACGGCTCCTGGCCCATGTAGTCGCGTGAGATCTTGACCGCGTGCGCGAGGCCCAGGGGCGCGTCCTGTCTGATGTAGTGCACGCGCGCGCCGAAACGCGAGCCGTCTCCCACCGCGTGCTTCACTTCGTCGGCGGTATCACCCACGATGATGGCGATGTCCTCGATGCCGGCGTCGCGGATCGCTTCGATGCCGTAGAAGAGAATCGGCTTGTTGGCGATGGGCACCAGCTGCTTGGCACTGGTGTGCGTGATGGGACGAAGCCGCGTCCCCCGTCCACCGGCGAGAATGAGCGCTTTGATGGTCGATCCCTTCCTTCCTCGCGGCGTGCGCCGTCACTCGTTGGCCGTGATCACCGCGTACACCGACAAGAACAGGCTCGTGAGGCTGACGAACCCGATGAACAGGTTGCCGAGAATGACGCCCGTGCGTCGCTTGACCAGAATCGTCTCGCCTCGGTACACCACGCTCTCGCGGTTGCCGTCGCGCCGGTTCCCGTAGCTGTCGTAGATCTGCAGCTTGTCGACGCTGCCCGCGTCCGACGGGCCGCCCGCCATCGCGATGTAGCGGCCGGCCGGAAGCCCGCGCTGGAACTCGATCTCGCCCGCCCGTACCACTTCGCCCCCCACGAACACCACGTCTTCCAACCGCGGGATGTTGATCACATCACCGGTCTGGAGTTCGACGTCGAGTGAATCCCCTTCCAGCACCTTCGCCAGGTCGATGGAAATGAACTCGAAGGTACCGTCACCCTTCTTGCGTTCGATGCGCGCGTGCGGCAAGTCGAAGTCGTTGCGCAGGCGAATGAAGCGGGGCAGGAACGACTGCAAGGTTTCGCCCTCCTGCAAGTAGATGCGCCCGTCGCGGCCGCCGCCACCCTGGACGCGCACGAAGTCGATCCCGGGGAAGCTGCGCTTGTCCGGCACCACGATCACGTCGCGGTCGCTGATGACGGTGGTCGCCGCGGTCGCCTCGTCCAATTTGACGATCGACACCTCCTCGTCCTTCGAGAGTTGCTCCAGCACCAGCTCGTCGCGCTCGGCGTTGGTCGTGAACCCCCCCGCGAGTTCGATGAGGTCGATCACCGTCTCGCCCGGCAGAATCTCGTACGCACCCGCGCGCCACACCTCACCCACGACCTCGCACGAACGCCCGCGCGAGGGAACGAACACCGTCTGGCCCTCGTGCAGCATGGGGTTCATGCCGACGTCACCCAGACGCCGGAACTTCAGTTGATCGACGAAACGCGCCGGCTCGCCCTCCTTGCGAATCTCGATCGCGCGGTCGCTGCCGCTCTTGGTCACACCGCCCGCGGCGGTGAGGGCGGTGTCGACGCGATACGGCGGGAGCATCGCCACCGGACCGGGGTGCGCCACCTCTCCCAGCACGTACACCACGAACGTGCGCGGCACGACCAGCTCGCAGAAGAATTCTGTGCTGCGATAGTAAGAGGCCAACACCCGTCCGAGCTCCGCGCGAAAGGCCTCGATGGTCAGTCCGGCCGCGCGCACCATACCCGCGTTGGGGACCAGCACGGTCCCTTCCGGCAGCACGCGCAGCGGGATATCCTGTCCGGTGGAACGGAAGAAGAGGACGAACTGGTCGCCGGGTCCGATCACGTAGGTCTTGGGGTCGACGGGCGCGTCGAAGCCCTGCGGAATCGACCGAAGCGATTCCTTGACCAGAGCGGTGTCCGCCGGCGCGGCCGTGGTCGACCGGGTCGGCTGCTGGAACGGGTCGCGCGTCCGGCGCGGCTGCAGGATCTGCGCCGGCGCCACCGAAGTGGCGAGCATGACCAGGATCATCGCGGAAGATACGATTCGAAAAAACATACTCTCCTCGTACGACGGAACGTCACGCCGACTCGAGCGCACGCTTGACGACGTCGCGCACGCGCTCGAATTCCAGGATACTCGGGATGCCGAACTGCGCCATGTGGGGCTTGCCGCCGCCCTTGAAGCCCAGCTCGGTCGCCACCCGGCGCGCGAGGTCGTCGGCTTTCACACCGCGTTCGCTGATGGCAGAGTCGCTCGATACGATGAGGCACACGGGCTTCTCCACCCCGGTCTGGCAGACCAAGGCGACGCCCAACCCCAGCTTGCCGCGCAGCGCGTCGCCGTAGCTGCGCAGCGCATTGACGTCGGGGGCCTCGACCGTGGTCGCGACGAAGCGAACTCCGTGCGCGTCCACCGCACTCGCGAGCGCTTCGCTGGCGCCGCTCTCGGCCCGCTTGCTCTCGCTCTTCTTGCGCTCTTTTTGCAGCGCTTCGTTCTCGTCGAGCAGCGAACGCACGCGCTTCTCGACCTCGTGGGGTGCCACGCGCAGCAGAGACGCGATGTTCGACCAATCGTCCATGACCTGACGCGCGACGTGGAGCGCGCCCTCGCCGGTCAGCGCTTCGACGCGCCGCACGCCGGCCGCGACCGCGGTCTCCTGGCGAATGAAGAAGGCGCCGATCTCACCGGTGCGTCGAACATGCGTGCCGCCGCATAGTTCCTTCGAGAAACCGTCGATGGAGACCACGCGGACCTCCTCGCCGTACTTCTCGCCGAAAAGGGCCAT
>DASPGK010000094.1:0-2625 GCA_035620655.1 Candidatus Krumholzibacteriia bacterium | reverse complement strand
GCGGCGCGCCATCTGGGAGCTGGTCGGGCACACGCCGCGATTGCCCGAGGTCGGCTGGCCCAGGAGTATCAAGCGCGCCACCTCGTCGCCCGACGGCCCCGGTGTCGCATCCGCGCCGAGAGCGGGAGAGTACACCGTGGTGCCGTCCGGATAGCGCTGCTCGGTGGCGGTGTGGCACACGACCGCCGGCGCACCCGTCGCGCGCTCGTACTCGACGATGCGGCGGTGCTGCGCAAACAGGCGCTCGGGCAAGCTCACGTCGTCGTCGTCGAAGAAGGCCACGAACTCGCCCGCGGCGCGCTCGAGCACCGAGTTGCGCGCCGCACCCACGCCGCGATTGGCGGCGTGGCGGAACGCTCGCAAACGCGACTCCCCGGCCGCGAAGCGCTGCACGACCGCCCACGAGCCATCCGTCGAAGCGTCGTCGACCACCACGATCTCGATCGACGGCCAGGCTTGCGCGCGCGCGGACTGCACCGCGCGCTCGATAGTTCCTTCCGCGTTGAAGCAGGTGATTCCGATGGTAATCAACTCGGTCTGCATGCCGGACGGAGGCTAGCACGCCCTCGCTCCGCCTCCAAGCGCGCTCTGGGCGCGCGGTGCCGCCCGGCGGAAACCCTGGCGAACCGGCCACGTTCGCTCTAAGATTCGCCCCCATGTGTGGGATCGTCGGCGTGGTTGCGCTCACCGAGCGAGGACAATCGTGGCTGGATCGCTTGGACGCGGCCACCGAGCGTCTCGCGTTGCGGGGACCGGACCACGGGGCGGTGTGCCGCGACCGCAACGTCGGGCTGGGGCACCGGCGGCTGGCCGTCATCGATACCTCGAGCGCGGCCAACCAGCCCATGAACGACGACAGCGGGCGCTATACGATCGTCTACAACGGCGAGATCTACAATTTTCGCGAGCTGCGCGACGCGCTGGTCGCGTCGGGAAGGACGCCGCGCACCCACTCGGACTCGGAAGTGGTGCTCTCGCTCTTCGCCGACGAGGGTCCCTCGATGCTGCAAAAGCTCAACGGCTTTTTCGCCTTCGCGATCTACGACCGCCACGAGCGCTCGTTGTTCCTCGCGCGCGATCGCCTGGGGATCAAGCCGCTCCTCACCTACCAAGACGACGACGTGTTGATCTTCGCCTCCGAGCTCAAGGCGATCCTGTCCTTTCCGATCCGCCGCGAGCTCGACGACGTCTCCTTGTTCCAGTACCTGCAATTGAGCTACGTCCCGGCCCCGCATTCCATGTTGAAAGGCGTGCGCAAGCTCGAGCCGGGGTGCACGCTCACGGTGCGCGAGGGTGCCGTGCGGGTCGAGCGCTACTACGCGGTGCCGACGCCCACGGAAAAGGCCGCACTCGCCTACGAGGATGCGCAACGTCGATTGTCGCAAGTGCTCGACGCGGCGGTGGCGAAGCAGCTGGTCGCGGACGTCCCGCTCGGCGCCTTCTTGAGCGGGGGACTCGACTCGACCGTCGTCGCGGCACTGGCGGCGCGACACAAACCCGACTTGGAAACCTATGCGATCGGGTTTCCCGACCAGCCGCTCTACGACGAGAGCGCCGACGCGGCGGCCGCGGCCAAGGCCCTGGGGGTGCGCCACACCACGTTCCCCGTCACCGACGACGAGCTGTACGGGCACCTCTTCGATGTCCTCGACTACACCGACGAGCCGTTCTCCGATTCCTCCGCGCTGGCCGTCTATATATTGAGCCGCCACACCCGGCGCCACGTGACCGTGGCTCTCTCCGGCGACGGCGCCGACGAATTGTTCGGCGGCTACAACAAGCACTATGCGGAGGCCCTGGCGCGCCGGTCGCGGGTGCGCGCGACCTTGGTGCGCGCCGCTTCGCCGCTGTGGCGATCGCTCCCGCGCTCGCGCGAGACCGCCTTCGCCGACGCGGTGCGCCGTCTCGATCGATTCGCGCGCCGCGCAGGGCTGTCTCCCGCGGAGCGCTACTGGTCGTGGTGCTCGTTCACCGACCAAGCCGACGTGCTGCGCACGCTCGGCGGTCGTTTCCAGGATCTCGCGGCGTCGCGCGAGTACGCGGCGCGCAAGGGTGAATGCACGCGCTGGATCGACGGCCGCGGTATCAACGACGTGCTTTACTCGGACGTCGCGCTCGTTTTGCCGAACGACATGCTCAAGAAGGTGGACGCGATGTCGATGGCCAACGGTCTCGAGGTGCGCGTGCCGTTCCTCGACCACGAGGTGGTGGAGTATGCCTTCTCGCTGCCGTCGCACTTCAAAATCGACGGGGGCGCGCGCAAGCGCATCCTGCGCGATGCCTTCCGCGGGACCCTGCCCGCCGCGGTGCTGCGCAAGCGCAAGCACGGGTTCGAGGTGCCCCTGATGCGGTGGTTCCGCTCGCACCTTTGCACCCTCATTCGCGACGATCTCTTGAACCGCCGCTTCGTCGAGCAGCAGGGCATCTTCGACGCCAACGAGATCGACGCGCTGGTCGCGCGCCTCTACTCCGAGCGGCCGGGCGATATCGCGGCCCAAGTGTGGAGCCTGGTCGTGTTCCAGTATTGGTGGAAGAAGGTTATGGTATGATGCGCGCGGCGATGGAGGCGCGTAACCCAATGGCGAGCGTGGGAGGAGCGCCGGAGCGATCGGAGCGAAAGCCGTG
>DASPGK010000093.1:0-3117 GCA_035620655.1 Candidatus Krumholzibacteriia bacterium | reverse complement strand
AGATAGAGGTGAGCCACCGCGAGACGCTGGCTGTGCAGCGGGTGCCCGAACAGCCGCGGCAAGAGCTGGTAGCCCACGCCGAACACCAGCATGGTGAGAAAACCGACCACGTTCATGTGGGCGTGCGCCGGGCGCCAGACGATCCACTGCGGTTGAATCGCGATCGCCACGCCGAGCACGATGCCTCCCGTGAACCACAGCAGCGAGGCGCGGATGAATGCCTTAATGAACGGTTCCATCGTACGGGGCTATCGTATCACGCGACCGCTCGGTCCGCGCGCCGCAAGCTCCCGGCCGACCGCGGTGCTCATGTAGTCCGCCGACGGCACGATGCCGACGCGCCCGAGGTCCAACCGATCCGCGTCCCAGCACGCGCCGACGGTGGGATCATCGCTCGTCTCGCCGTCGGTGTGGCGGGCGCATGCGTGATGCAAGAGATCGAAGTGTTCGTGTGGGAGATCGAACATGACGCCCCGCAGACTCGCGGCGAATGCGGCACCGCGCTCGCCATGGCCCTCGTCTTCGTCCTCGTTCTCGCGACGGGAGTCGTGAAAGAGCGCGAACAGCGTCACAACCTCGACGATGGCGCCGGTGCGCTCCGCGATGTAGAGGCCATCTCGCTCGACACGCCTCCAATGCGAGGGGCCGTGGATGGAATCGACGCCGCAGGCAAACTGCGCGATGACGTGATTCCAAAGGTCCTCGGAGGTCGATGTCATGGATTCTCGATGACGACCGTGTCCGGCCCGGAGATTTTGTGGACATGGCACTGACAGTCGTCGACGCCGATCAAAAACTGTGCGTCGAAGGATCGGGCGCCTCTCTCGCCGGTCACTTGGATCGGGTCGCCGTTCGAGACTCGTCGCGTGAAGGAATCGTCGATCGCGCGGTAGACCCCGACACCCCAGGTTGGCTGCGGCACATCGTATGTCTCTCCGTTGCGATGGTTTCGAACCGTCACAACGAAACTGTCTTGCGGTGTTTGCAACGAATCGACCGCCCAGAAGAGCACGCTGACAAACTGGTCCGTGCACACACAAGGCCTCTCGTCTTCCGAGTCGAGCGGATCACAGGCACTCAAGGCGAGAAATCCCGCGACGGCGGCGAAGCGCGTGATAATCATGGCCACATTTCTCTCAGGGCCCCAACCCCTCGTGCCTCCCCACCTCGAAGACCCCAAAATAAACCCTCTTGCCAAAAAAGACAATTGTCTGTTTACTGTCCTTCGTCAGGTCGGACGGGGTGGTGCGCCACGGCGACGCACCCATGATAGCCGCCCGAAGAGGAAAGGCAACATGTCTCCCAAGACTCCTCCAGGCGAAACCCGGGAATCGATCTACCAGTTTATGCGCGACCGGCTGCTCGATGGAAAACCGCCGACGGTTCGTGAAGTGCAGGCGAGGTTCGGATTCAAAGCCGTACAAACGGCCCAGGCGCACCTCGAGCAGCTGGTCGCCGAAGGACGCCTCGCCAAAGAATATGGCGAGTACAAGGGCCGCGCGCGGGGCTACTCGCTCCCCGAGTCGAGTGTGGATTACGCGAAGCCGACCGTCTTCGCGCCGCTGTTGGGTCACATCCAAGCGGGCGGTCTGCAAGCGGCCATCGAAGACCGCGAGGGCGTGGTCCCCGTCCAGCGCGGCAGCCGCCGCGCCGGGAGCGAACAGCTCTTTGCGCTCCGCGTGCGCGGCGAGAGCATGACCGGCATCGGGATTCTTCCCGACGACGTCGTGGTGGTTCGCTCGCAACCGTCCGCCGAAGCGGGCGATGTCGTGGTCGCCCTGGTCGGCGACGAAGCCACCGTCAAGACGCTCCGCAAGCAGCGCGGTCAAATTGTATTGCAACCCGAGAATCCGAGTTTCGAACCCATCGTCCTGGATCCGAACGACGTCACGATTTTGGGCAAGGTGATCGAAGTCAGACGCTATTTGGACTGACCAACCACGTGTGCGCGCGCGTCCCTCGCCGGTCCTTCCCTTCTGCACCACACGGCGAGGGACGCCGCGACCGCGGTTCGAAGGCAATACTATGGCAATGCATTGACATTGCACTGTAACTACACTAGGGTGGCGGGAGGCGGGGTGTGGCGGAAATACGTTTCGAATGGGATGAGGAGAAGAGCCGAGAAAGTCGGGCCAAGCACGGCGTCTCTTTCGAAGAAGCATTCACGGTCTTCTTCGACGAAGAGGCGCTGCTCATCCCGGATGCGGAGCACTCGAGCACGGAGGAGCGCTTCATCATCCTTGGCATGAGTTCGACTCTTCGTGTGTTGGTCGTCTGCCACTGTTACCGCCGGAGCAGCGAGGTCATCCGGATCATTTCGGCCCGGAAGGCGTTTCGCGTCGAACGTCGGCAGTATTTCTCGAGGTGGCATTGACGATGAAGAAACCGTACGACTTCACGAAGGCGAAAAAGAACCCGTATGCACGCAAACTGAAACGACAAGTCACGATTCGCCTCGACGAGCAAACCATCGAGTATTTCAAAAAGCTCGCCGAGGAAGCCGGAATACCGTATCAGACGCTGATCAATTTGTACTTACGCGAGTGCGCTGCTACCGGCAGGCGCTTGTCGATGACGTGGAAACGCGATTAACCGAGTCGAGTTCTCATGAGTCTCTCCGCACCACTGATCCACGTGCTGTCCCGGCTGGGAATCCATCAAGGACTCCCGGCCGGGACTCCCACCTCGCCCGACGACGCGCGCGAGTGGAGTCTCGCGACACTCGCGGGCCGCATGGTGGAGGTGTCGTGCGATGGGGCCGGGGCTTCGCTCACGGCGGCGACGTCCCTCATCCTCGAAGCGCAGCACCACGCCGAACCCGCGGCCTGGATCGAAGCGGGCGGGTCGAGCTTCTATCCCCCCGACGTCGCGGCTTCGGGCGTCGACTTGAACGGATTGATCGTCGTGCGCACCGACGCGACCTCGAAGGCCGCGCGCGCCGCGGACCATCTTTTGCGCTCGGGCGGGTTCGGGCTCGTGATCTTGGACCTCTCGCACGACGCGAGCCTCGCCATGTCGGTGCAGAGCCGGCTCTCCGGGCTGGCCAACGCGCACCGGGCCGCCGTCGTGTGCTTGACGCGTAAGAAGAGCGACGCGCTGTCGATCGGATCGCTGGTG
>DASPGK010000092.1:0-21430 GCA_035620655.1 Candidatus Krumholzibacteriia bacterium | reverse complement strand
TGAATCCGCGGCGTCGATCCACATGAAGCCATTCCGTCGCATGAGCGAATTCAGCCCCGAGGAGCATCGCATTCTCCTCGTCACGTGCCCGGGGCATTTCTTCACCCACTTCTTCACGCTCGCATTTCCCGCCATCACGATTCCGCTGACGGCGGCATTCGCGATGCCGCTCGAGGCCGTCGTCAAATTGAGCTTCTGGATGTACCTCCTCTACGGCCTCTTGGCGCTCCCGGTCGGACTCGCCGCGGACCGCTGGCGCGCCAAGCCGATGCTGGTCGCGGGCATCGCGATCATGGGCGCGGGGCTCGTCGTGGCGGGCGCCTACCCGAGCCCGGGCGTGATGACGGCGTCGCTCGCGTTCGTCGGGGTGGGCGCGAGTATTTATCACCCCGCGGGCCTGGCGCTCATCTCGCGCACCGTGCGCCAGCGTGGCGTGGCGATGGGCGTCAACGGTGTGTTCGGCAACCTCGGCATCGCGCTCTCGCCGCTCGCGACGGGCGCCTTGTCGTGGGCGTTCGGGTGGCAGGCGGCGCTGATCGTGCTGGGCGCGATCGGCTTGATCACGGCGGCGTGGTTGCAAACCATCCATGTCGACGAGACCATTCGCCCCGCGGCGAAGCCCGTCGTCCACAACGGCGTGCCGAGACGCGAGATGGCGCGCTACTTCGGGATTCTGTGCGTGGCGCTCGTCCTGGGCGGGATCGCGTACCGAGGAAACATGCTGCTCCTGCCCGCTTACATGGAGCTCAAGACCACGTTTCTCGCGAAGCTCTTCGAGCACTTGCCGCGCGTCGACGGACACAGCACGGCGACCTTCGCGGCCACCGTGCTGGCGTCGATCGTCTTATGCGGCGGGCTGTTCGGCCAAATCGTGGGCGGGCGACTCGCCGACCGCATGGAGCTGCGTCGCGCGTATCTCCTGTTCCACGCGGCCAGCTTCCCGTTCGTCCTAGCCATGGCGTTCTCGGGCGACGTCGTGCTGGTCGCGTGCGCGGTCGCCTACGAGTTCTTCAGCCTTGGCATGCAGCCCATCGAGAACAGCCTGATCGCCGCCATGACGCCCGACCGCTGGCGCAGCACCAGCTACGCGGTCAAGTTCATGCTGACCTTCGGCGTGGGCGCGTGGGCCGTGCACCTCGTGGCGCCCATCAAGCAGGCCTACTCGATCGAGATGGTGTACGTGTTCCTCGCGGGCGTGGTGTTCCTGCTGGTGATGAACATCGTGGTTCTGATGGTGGCTTCGCGGAAGATCCCGGCGGTGCGGAATTAGACTTGGCGACTTCCCGCCCGGCGATTTACGCTTTCGGCATGGAACAGAAAGACTGGGAACAACGACTGGACCGTGTCGCCGAGCGCGTGGCCGGTTCGGTCAAGGAAGGCGTGCGCGTCCTCGAAGACGCCTACGAGAAGGGCAAGGAGGGCGTGATGAACGAAGCGCGCGGGACAGGCTCGGGTGCGTCCTCGGAAGCGGGCGCGGGCGCGCCGGGGACGGGTGCGACGAAGAAAGGTTCCCCGCGACTGGGCCTCGCCCTGGTCGCCCTCGGCATCATCTGGCTCTTGCACTCGCTGGGCATCCTCGACCAGCCCGTCTTTCCCATTCTCCTCATCATCCTCGGCGTCTATTTCATCGCGCGGTCGAAGTAGTCCGCATCCGCGTCGAACGCGCCTTCGTCCGCCGCCGCGAGCGTCGCGCCCGCGCCGTGCGGGCTCTTCGCTTGGGCTTGCGCGGGAGGCGTCGGTGCTTCTTGCGCGCGGAGGACGACGTCGCCCGGTGCGCCTTCTTGCGACGGTCCCCCAGCGTGTAGGCGGCGTGGTAGTTCATCACCTTATAGACCAGGCGCGCGGCCGTGAACGACGACGCGATGTCGGCGTCGTTGGGGGCCAGTTCCACCGCGTCGAACGCGACCACGTTCTTGTGACGAAACACGGTGTCGAGGATGTCCATGACCTCTTCCCAATAGAGCCCGCCCGGCTCGGGAGTCCCGACCGCGCGAATCACCTCGGGCGAGAAGCCGTCGAAGTCGACGGTGAGATAGACGTCCCTGGGGAGCGCCAGGAGGTCGGCGCGCGCCTTCTTGTTCCAGTGGCGATGGGCGCGGACGCGGTCGGTCTTCTTCAAGAGCGACCACTCCTCTTCGGCCAGCGTGCGGATTCCCACCTGCACGATGGGGCCGAAGCGCATCGAGTTGTGACCCGCGCAGGCGTGGTTGTCCTCGCGGCCGTGGAATTCCTGGCGCAGGTCGGCGTGGGCGTCGATCCACACGATGCCGAGATTCGGCTTCGACCCGGTGGCGGGCGGCGCGAACGCTTCGACCAACGCGGGGGTCAGCGAGTGCTCGCCTCCCACGAATCCGATCAGTGAATGGGGGTGCTCCTCGCGCAGCTTCCGGGCCGCGCGCGTGACGGAGGCCAAGTCGGTGATCGAAGGCCGGACGGTGAGGATTCCGTGGCGCGAGGCGTCCACCTCGAGCACTTCGTCGAACAGCTCGACATGGCTCGAGGCCTGGACGATCGCCTCCGGCGCTCGGCCCACTCCCTGCCCGTAGGTGGTGGTCTGCTCGTAGGGGAGCAACGCCAGGACGTAGCGATTCTCGTCGCGGACGATGTCGCCGGGGTCGGCCTTGTCCTCGAGGAAACCCAGAGTCATGGGAGCCGGGCTAGTACTTGCAGAACACGCCCGCCGCGATCACGGTGGTCCACAAACCTTCCTTGCCGATCGCGGTCTGGGTGATGTTGGTGGTGCGCACGATCTGCCGGCCGATCTTCCACTGCTCCTTGCGCTGGTTCCACGCCTTGTCGGTATCGAGCTCGATGCCGAGGGTCGTGGCCAGCATGGTGGCGGCGAGGTCCTCGGCGTAGTCGCCGGCGGCCTTCTCGTTCTGGCCGTAGGCGTGGTGCTCGGAAAGGTATCCGTACTTGTCGCGATCGCCGGGAATGGCGACCCCGATCGAGCACGCGGTCATACGAAAGGCCTCGTCGGTCGACATGCGGGCGATGACGCTGAACACGACCTGCCCGGGGTGGAGCATGGCGGCGCCCCGCTGCTTGGGCACCAGCCGGCACTGCGGCGGGAAGATGCTCGAGACGGTGACGAGGTTGACGTGGGCGATGCCGGCGTCGCGCAGTGCCAGCTCGAAGCTGGTGAGCTGCTCGCGGTGACGGCCCATGCCCTTGGTCAGAAACATTGCCGACGGGACCAGATCCATGCGTTCTCCTCGGAATCGAGACGGGCCGCGTCGACGCCGCTCGGGATGGGTGGAAGCGAGAAAAAGTCGCGCAACATATAGGAGAATCGCGCGGCGGTGTCAACCACCCTTCGCCCGGCCGGCCGAGCGGGGACAAAAAAAGAGAAGGGAGACTGACGTCTCCCTTCCCACGGATTCGCAGCTCTAGGGCTTGCGAGCCCGGAACTACATCTCGGGCGCCATGGCCGCAGCTGCCGCGCGGCGACGGACCTTCCGACGGACCTTGCGCTTGGCGCGACGCACTTTGCGACGCACTTTGCGACGGACCTTGCGTACTACGCGCCTAGCTTTGCGCTTTACCTTACGCTTGGCGCGACGCACCTTGCGTTTCGCCTTCGCCTTTGCTCTACGCTTTGCCATTTCTATTACCTCCAGGAAAGGTTAGAAGGAGACTGCCGTCTCGCTTCCCTGTGCGAATTCGCTGCCTGGCCAGGCTGCGATCCAAGATAGTCCTACTTCTTGGAGCGACGCTTGGCTTTGCGCTTGGCTTTGCCCTTGGCCTTACCTTTGGCCTTGGACTTCCTCTTTGCTGCCATTTTTGGTTCCTTCCTTGGCGGACGAAGGATCCTTCCTCCGCCTCGTTCAGGGTTAGACCAACCAACGTTCAACGAATGATCCAGCGATCGCTGATTTCATCGTTGGGCGAATTCTTGCACACTGAAAAAGGCTGTCAATAAAAAATTATCGTTGGTGGCAAAAATTCTTTCATGCGACCCCCTCGCGCATCGTCGATGTGCACGACCGAATGTGATCATTCGCGGGACGTCGCGCGTCGTGCACGTGGGTTCATGCGTCGTGCGCGTGCGCAGCACACGTCGCGCGCGCGACGCGTTTCCGTGGCGTTCTCATCGGCGCAATGCGACGCGTCGAGGCGCGCGCGGCGGGCGTTGCTCGGCACAACACGACGAACGAATCGAACATCGTCGCGATGATGATTCGCCCGTTGATGGTGTCGCCGTGTCGGGCGAGTGAGCGAAGGCGGGGGCGAGGTTCTTTCGACGCGAACTTCCGCAACGTCCCGTGATCTCCTTTGGAACGCGCGCGCGGATCTGACCGGGGAGGGAGCCTGCGGTCCTCGCCATGATCGGGGAGCCCGGGCTTGGACGAGCATCCCAGGCGCTCCTTATAGTGCGTCACGCCACGGGCGCCGGCCACGGGCCCGGGCACCGGGCCATCTCGTTGCCGGGCTTGAGGATGGATCGCGGGCGCCAGGGATCGGGGGGCGCCCCGGGGTTGCGGCGCACGCGGGTTTTCTGATAGTGTTCTGCGCCACTACTTCCCTCGACAGAGACCCGCCCGCGACGATGCGCGAGTGCACGACACGGGCGAGCCAAGAAGCCAATCACCCATTCCCAAGACCCGAATAGAAAGACCCTATGAGTGACCGAATGAACCTGTTCGAAATGTCGTCGTCCCAGTTCAGGAAGGCCGCCGACCTCATCAACCTGAATCCGATGGTGCGCACCATCCTGTCGGAGCCGCAGAACGAGATCATCGTCAACTTCCCCGTGACGATGGACGACGGGACCCATCGCCTCTTCAAGGGCTATCGCATCCAGCACAACAACACCAACGGCCCCTACAAAGGCGGCATCCGCTACCACGAGTCGGTGAACCTGTCCGAGGTCAAGGCGCTCGCCTCGTGGATGACGTGGAAGTCGGCGCTCATGGGGATTCCGTTTGGGGGGGCGAAGGGCGGGGTGAGCTTCAACCCGCGCAACTTCTCGTTGGCGGAGCTCCAGCGCATCACTCGGCGCTTCACCTACGCCCTGGGCAACAACATCGGTCCCGAGTACGACATTCCGGCCCCCGACGTCGGCACCGGCGCGCGCGAGATGGTCTGGATGATGGACACCTACATGCAGATGTTCAACGCCTCCGAGCGCAACCAGACCCGCCGCGTGGTCACCGGAAAGAGCCTCATCAACGGGGGCAGCCTGGGGCGCGACAAGGCCACCGGCCAGGGCGTGGTGTTCTGCTTCGACGTGTGGGCGCAGCACGTCGGCTTCGAGATCAAGGGGTCGACGTTCTTCGTCCAGGGCTTCGGTAACGTGGGCTCGCACGCGGCGCGTATCATGCAGGCGCGCGGCTCCCGCCTCATGTCGGTCAACGACCACACCGGATCGATCGGCAACGCGGACGGTATCGACGCCGAGGACCTGGCGGCGTACGTCGCGCAGAAGGGCGGTGTGAAGGGCTACCCGCGGGCGAAGGAAATCGCGCTGACCGAGTTCTATCACACCAAGGCCGACATCTTCATCCCGGCCGCCCTCGAGTGTACCGTCAACGTCGACAACGACTCCTACGTCCAGGCCAAGTTCGTTCTGGAGGGTGCCAACGGCCCGACGACGCCGGAGGCGGAAGAGAACCTCGCGTCCCGCGGCATCACCGTGATCCCCGACATTCTCGCCAACTCGGGCGGCGTCACGGTGAGCTACTTCGAGTGGGTGCAGAACAAGAACAGCGAGATCTGGGAGCTCGAGAAGGTGGACGAGGAGCTCAACCGGGTCATGACCCGCGCGACCCTCGGCGTCATCGACGAGATGAATGCGCGCAAGTGCTCGCCGCGCACCGCGGCCATGGCGCTGGCCGTGGGCCGTCTCGAGAAGATCTATATGGAACGCGGCATCTTCCCCTGATCGAGGGAGCCCTGACCGGCCCACGCGTCGGCCCAAGTGACTAGCCCTGTGGCGAAGCGGTCGCTTCGCCCAGGGCTTCTAGTTTGCGGCGGGCGCGGTCGACCGCTTCCAGTTTCCACGACGCATCTCCCCAGTACCCCAGAAACGCCTCGTAGCTCGCCCGCGCGGCGACCTGGTTGCCGCGCGCCAGGTCCGTCTCGGCCAGGAAGAAGAGCGCCTGCACGTACACGACCGGGTCGCCGTGATACGGAAACTCGACGCCGTACAGGCGCCGGTGCACGTCGCTGAACGCGGCCGCCGCCGATTCCGCGTCTCCGCTCTCGAAGGCGGCGTAGCCGGCGAGGAACGTGCGCCGCTCGAATGCCCCCGCCGCCACCGCGGTCGCGGACTTGGCGTCTTCCTGCAGGCGTACGGCGGCTTCACGCTGGCGCTCTTCGCCGATCTCGACGCGCGCGGCCAGGTCCGTGGCGTCGAGCGAGAGCTTGCGCGCCCACAGGATCCACTCCTTCTCGGCCGACAGGCGTGCGACCGTCTCCGCGGCCCGTCGGGTGTCGCCGCGCGCGAGCGCGACACGGGCGCTCGCCATTTGTACGGGGATCTCACCAAAGCCCGTCAGCCAGCGCTCGATCACCCCCTGGGCGGCGTCGGGCTGTCCGAGTTGGCAGAGATACTCGACGTGGCCGTACGCGAGCGACAGGCCCCGTCGTGTGGCACCCGCGAACATTGCGTGGCGCGTCGCTTCGTCCATGGAAGCCACCCCATGGTCGAAGTCGCCGGCCAGGAAGTCCACGAAGGCGACCCCCTCGTGACCGATCGACTGCAAGGCGGCCGCGTCGAAGAGCAGGAGCTTCTCGAAGCTCACACGCGCCGACTGGAAATCGCCGGCCTCGGCGTACAAACACGCGCGCGTCATGATCGCGGGCGCGCACGCGGGGTCCAGATCGAGCGCGTTGTCGCAAAACTCCACCGCGGCCTCCCGGTTCCCCCGCGCGAGCTCGACCTGCGCGCTCAACACGTACGGAAACGGCTCCTCCGCGTACATGCGGGCCAGCTCGCGGGCGGCGTCGGCGGCGCGCTCGAGCTCGCGAGCCGCGACCGCGCGGCGAATGTAGAGTTCGACCACCGGGGCCACGGTCGGATCTTCCGACAGGAGCGGTTCGAGGTAGCGCGACGCGTCGCGCAGCCTCCCCATCTGGTAGTACGCGAGCGCCAGGTGGTAGCGCGCGTCGATGGTCGCGGCCTCCGCGCGCACCACCGCGGAGAGCGCGCCGACGGCACCCGCGTAGTCGCGGTCCACGTAGAGCTGGCGCAACCCGGCGACCAGTGCGGTATCCGCCGGCGCGGGAGCGGTCGTCCCGGCCCGCACGACCGCCTTCTCCAATGCAGACTCGTCCCCCACCAACGGGTGCGCGTAACACTCGACCAGCTTGAGCCAGGCGGGGTAGAAGGTGGAGTCGGCCGCAACCGCGCGCTCCAGCAGCATGGTCGCCTCGCGCGGTCGCCACACCTGCATGAACTCCGCCGCGAGGTCGTAGAGCTCGGTCGCACCCGCGCCTTCCAGTCGATCGAGGTCGATCGCCGACACGACGGGCTCCAGCGAGCCCGTCACACGCGGAAACGGTCCCGCGCCTTCGTGGACGGGCTCGATCGAGCGCAACAGCACGACGCTGGCCGCCAGCAGCAGGAGGAGAAACGCGCCGTACGCGATCGTCCTCATGACCGTCGTTTCGCGATCTCGGAGAGGACTTCCGATAGACGGATCGACTCGGGAGCGGACTTGGAAACGTGGCAGCGCCGGGCCAGCGCGAGCGACGCGTCGTGGTACGGGGTGGCGACTCCGTGCTCCTTGCCCAACGCGATCACCGGGCCGTGGATCGCATCCGCCTCGATGCGCGGCCGCTTCAAATAGAAGTCCTGCCACACCGAGTTGTGCACCTTGACGCCGTGCTCGTTGCGCCGCGCGCGTGGACGCTTGATCTCGGCGATCATCTCGTCGATCGACGGGTCCTTGCCGTCGCCCGAGCGCGCCTTGACCTTGGCCGCCTTGTACACGCGCCGCGTCTCCTCCAGGATGGCGACCTTCAAGTCGAAGAACTCGTTCTCGTCCTGGTCGCGCGCGTCGACGAGCGCGTGGACGACGCTCTGCGCGTTGACGGCGAGCTTGAGCCACTTGTCGTCGACGATCGACTTGGACGCGGCCGCGTCGAAGCCGGCGGCGCGGAACGCGGCCACCAGCTCGGCCACGACGGCGTCGGTTCCCTTGGGATGCGCCCCGAGCACGAGCCTGCCCAGTGCGCGAAACGACGCGTGGCCCGGCTGCACCATCGAGCACGTCATGCGCACCACGGCGCCGTACACGCGCGCGAAGTGCTTCGCGACCACGTCTTCGCTATCGATGCCGTTCTGGAAGCACACGACGGGGCTGGTGGACGGCGCGACCTTCGCGAGCGCGGCCACGGCCGAAGGGACGTCGTACGACTTGACGGTGAAGAGGACATGGGTGTCGGCTCCCACGTCGCCCGCGGAGAGCGCCGCGGCGACGCGCGGGTGGGAGACGTACTCCCCGGTGGCGGACTTGAGCCGCAGCCCGCCCTCGCGAACCGCGTCGACGAGTGCCGGGCGCCCCACTAGGAGGACGTCGTGGCGATGGAGCGATAGCATGCCACCGAGCACGCTCCCCACCGCACCGGCTCCATACACGACGAATTGCATGCGGTCGTCCCCTAGCGCTTCGCGACCTCGGCCTTCGACTTCCATGCGTCGTAACCGCCGGCGACGTTCGTCACCGAATAGCCCATGCGATCGAGCAGCCCCGCGGCGTACGCGGAGCGCGTGCCGCCCTGGCAGTGGACCACCACCGGGCGGTCCTTCGGGATCTCGCCCACCCGCGCGAGCAAGCGCTCGTACGCGATGTTGTGCGACCCCGCGATCTGCCCGCGCTCGGCCCGCTCGGCCGCCCGACGAACGTCGAGCAGATATGCGCCCGCGTCGAGTTGAGCCTCCACCTTGGTCGCGTCGATCTCCGCGATCGACGCCGGCTTCCCCTTGCGCACGTACTCGTCGAAGACGGCCGGGGTCGCATAGCCGATCACCCGATCGAGCCCGACACGGACCAAATCGACGGTCGCCTCGCGCACGCGCTTCTCGTCCACGATCAGGTAGATCGCCATGCCTTCGGGTACGTATGAGCCCGCCACCGTGTTGAACGCGCGGTTGAGCGGCGTGAAGAGCGACCCCGGCACGTGCGCGCGCTTGTACGCGTCCCACGAACGCAGGTCGAGCAGGGCCACCCCGGTGGCGCGCTCGAGCTCGACGAGCTTGCTCGCGGCGAGCGGCTTGGGTTCCGGCATCTTGCCCAGCACCGCGGGCCCGCCCCGGTTGTCGCGCTTCATGCGCGCGAAGTAGAGCGGCGGCTCGGGCTGGCCTTCCAAGATGTAGGCGAGGAACGATTCGGGGTCGGTGGCCGCTCCGATGGAGGCGTTCGCGGCGAGTTCGTAGCCGACCGTCGACACGGGCACGGCGCCGAGCGCCTTGCCGCAGGCACTCCCCGCGCCGTGCGCCGGCCACAGCTGCAGGGCGGGCGGGAGCGCGCGGAACTTCTCGATGGAGCGAAACAGCGCGCGTGCGCTGGGCTCCATCGCGCCCGCTTGTCCGGCCGCCGTCTCGAGCAAGTCGGGCCGCCCGACGTCACCCACGAACACGAAGTCGCCCGAGAGGATGCCGACCGCGAGTGCCGCGCGCGCGGGCGTGTCGGTCACGGTGTAGCACACGTGCTCGGGCGTGTGCCCCGGCGTGTGGATCACGTCGAAGCGAATGTTGCCGACCATGAAGTGATCGCCGTCGTGGAGCACGCGGTGCTGGTACGCACTTCCCTTGAGCCACTCCGACTGCCAGTCGGCCCCGCCTTCGCCGGAGACGTACGCGGTGACCCCCGCGCGCTCGCACAGCTCACGCGCGCCGGAGAGAAAATCGGCGTGGATGTGGGTTTCGGCCACCGCGACCAATCGCAGCCCTTCGCTCTTCGCGATCTCGAGATAGCTTTCCACGTCACGAAGCGGATCGACGACGATGGCCTCGCCGGTTGCCTGGCAACCGATGACGTACGCGTACTGGGAGAGCTTGGGGTCGTAGACCTGGCGGAAGAACATGGCTTTACCTCGGTGGCCGTGGCCGCGGCGCAGGCCGCGGGACGTCGACGGCGGATTTGGTGCATCGATCTTGCGCCAACGCGGCGCCCCTGTCATGCCCCATTTTTGCTCATGCGGACGCCACGAAAAAGGCGATCCAGCCCGGCGAATTCTTGGCCCGCGTGACCTTGCGGAACACGCTGTTGCCCAAACCGGTGCGCGTGTCGAAGCCTTCCCAATACAGATCGAGGTCCTCGAACCCCGCCTCCAGCAGGACCTCGCGAACCTCCGGGATCGACCAGGTTCGCCACGCATACGAGAACGCGCGCCGAATGCCGCCCCCGTCGTTGAACTTGAAGTGAATGTAGAACTGGCCGAAGTTCGCGACCGGGTCGTAGTGGTGCAGCTCCCACAGGTATGTGAACCCGCGATGGCGGGTGCGTTCGGTCATGGGCCGCTGCGAATCCCAACCCCCGAACATGTCGATGATGAACACGCCGCCCGGAGTGAGCGATCGCCGCGCCGCCTCGAAGTACGCGCGCAGCGCCTCACGGGTATGAAAGATGTTGTACGAGAAGTTGAGCGCCACCACGATATCGACCTTGGGCTTAACGACGTGCATCACGTTGTCGCGTCGCAGCGTGATGCGCGCGCGCGCGTCGTCGGACAACGGCGCGATGTTGTGCTTCTGTGCCCATCGCAACGTGGGCGCGTCCAAATCGACGCCGATCGCGGTGCGGTCGCGGTGGCCTTCGACCCATTGCGCCGCCAAGAGCGCGGTGCCGCAGAAGTCTTCTTTGAGCGAGCGCGGCCGGCGACCGGTGCGCTCGCGATACGCGCGCTCGAAGAACCCGAAGTGGACCTCGGGGCTTTGTACCGATTCTTGGTAGAGCCAGTGCCGGTCGCGCGACTTTGGACCGCTCGGCGTGCGCGTGCGCGCGCGCCGGCCGGTCGTGCGAGTTGCCATGACGCGGGTCGTCCTTTCCGGTGGAACGAGCAGAAAAAAAGAGACCCGCGCCGCGCGGGTCCCCGAAGAACTGGTAGCCCCTAGGGGAATCGAACCCCTGTTTTATGGCTGAGAACCATACGTCCTAACCGCTAGACGAAGGGGCCGCAACCGTGCGGGAGAGAATAGTATCGGCGCCCCGGAGTGTCAAGAACCCCATGGGTTGACAGCACATGGCCGCCTCGGTTAGATTCCAGGCGGCCGCCGGACATTCGGGTCCTAAACTCAAGCACCCAAGCCGCAATCGAGACGTCGATGCTCCACTCGAGCGCCTGCGAATACGCGATCCGCGCGCTGACGCACATGGCCGGCTCTCCCGTCGGGACCCGCATGCTGGCGCGCGACATTGCCGCCCACGAGCGCGTACCGGGTCCGTTTCTCGGCAAGATATTCCAAACGCTGGTGCGCGCCGACATCCTGAACTCGAGCAAAGGACCTGGAGGCGGTTTCTCGATCGCGCGCGAACCCTCGACCATCACCCTGTTCGACATTTATCAGGCGATCGACGGCACGACCTACTTGGACGGTTGTGCGGTCGGACTCGCGCGCTGCTCCGACGAGACGCCGTGCCCGCTGCACGAGCGCTGGAAGCCGCTGCGCGAACGCATTCGCACTTACCTGCAAACCACGACCCTCGCCGACATGGCGGAAGCGACGCGCAAGAAGCGCGAGTTGTTGGCGCGCGATTCCGGCTGATCCGAATGCGACGCGTCGTCTACTCGCTCGCGCTGGCGGCGCTCGCCGCCGCGATGGCTTCGGCCCAAACGATCCCCGACGAGAAGAAGACCATCGGGACCCAGATGCCCGACGTGGCACTCGTGTCCGACGCCGACTCCACGTTTCACGTGAGCGCGCTCTGGGGCAAGCCCGTCATCGTGAGCCCGATCTTCACCAGCTGCCCGCACACGTGCAGCATGATCACCGAGAGCCTGCGCGACGCGCTGCGCGAGATCGGCGAGCCCGGCGTGGGCTACGAAGTATTGACGATCTCCTTCGATCCCGCCGACGATTCCGCCGCGATGCGCGCGTACCGCGAGCGTCTGGAACTCCCGGCGGGTTGGCGCCTCGCGACCGCGAGTGCCGCCGATCTCGCGACCTTCCTGGGCGCGATCGACTTCACGGTGACGGCGCTCGCGGAGGGGGGCTTCGCGCACCCCAACCTGGTCGTCGTGCTGAGCCCCGACTTGAAGGTCGCGAGCTACGTGCACGGCGTCATGTACGACGCCGACGACGTGCGCGCCGCGCTCGAAGACGCCTCGGAGCGAGCGTCGCTGGTCCGGCGCTTTCGGCCGCTCCTGGTCGTGATCGTGGGGCTGGGACTGGGGGCGGTGGGCTGGGCGCTCTACGTGACGCGCGGCGCGGCGCACCGGCGCCAACGGGAAGCATAGAAGGTTGGTTGGAGGGGGAGGATTCGAACCCCCGCAAACTGATCCAGAGTCAGTTGTCCTGCCACTAGACGACCCTCCACCCGGTCGTGCGCGCAAACGCGGTGCGTCGCGCGCGAAGATGCTATACCTTAGCAGCATCGCCGGGACCGCGCAAGCCCGGCCCGACCATGAGCCCACGCCTCACGAGCAGAATCGCCGAGTCCTTCTGGCGCTCGAACCCGCGCCCCGACGCGCGCGTGGTGGACGAGATGCGCCTGGCGGACGCGCCCGACGCGCGCCCGGTCGCGCGTCACGGGCGCGAAGGGATCGCGTTCATCGAGAAGCTCGCGCGCGCGCTGCACCGCTACGGCTCGGCCGCGCCCACGGTCGAGGATGCCCTCGCATTGGTCGCCGAGCGGCTGGGCATCCACGGCGAGTTCTTCGCCACCCCGACCGCCATCTTCGCCTCGCTCGACACCGGTGACATCGATCAGACCATCATGATTCGCGTCGAGCCCGGCTCGGTGAACCTCGACAAGCTTTCGCGTCTCGACCGCTTGACGCAGGACGTCGCCGACGGCCGGGTCTCGCCCGCGGAAGCCTCGCGCATCATCGACGAGATTCGCGCCACACCGCCCCGCTTCCGCGGCAAGACCACCGCGATCGCGTTCGCGGTGGCCTCGGCGGCCTCCGCGTGCTTCTTCGGCGGCGGCTGGCGCGAGATGGTGGCGTGCAGCGCGATCGGCCTGGTGAGCGGTCTGTTGGCGCTGTTGGCGCGTCGCAACCCGAGGTTCCGGTTGTTCGAACCCCTCGCGGCGTTCATCGGCGGATTCGGCGCGTATGCGGCCGCGGCGCTCATGCCGCCAACCTCGCTCTACGTCGCGATGGCGGGCGGGCTGATCGTGCTCTTGCCCGGCCTCACGCTGACCACCGCGATCAGCGAGCTCGCGACGCGCCACTTGCAGTCGGGCACGTCGCGCTTGATGTCGGCCTTGATCATCCTGGTGTCGATCGGCTTCGGCGTGGCCCTGGGACTCGAGGCCGGCGAGCGGCTGTTCGGGTCGGTGCCGGTCGTCAATCCCGAAGCACTCCCGCCGTGGACGCTCGCCATCGCCGTCGTGATGGCGTCGCTCGCGTTCATGGTGCTCAACCAAGCGCACTACGGCGACGGAGGGTGGATACTCCTGGTGTGCGTGCTCGCCTTCGTGGGGTCGCGCTTGGGCGCGCAGTGGATCGGGGTCGAGAGCGGGGCGTTCCTGGGCGCGGTGCTGGTGGGCGTCACGAGCGGAATCATTTCGCACGCGCGCAATCGTCCGGCGATCGTGACCGCTACGCCGGGCACCATCATGCTCGTCCCCGGGTCGATCGGCTTTCGCAGCATCACCGAGATGATCGCCAACGACCCCGTGAGCGGACTGCACACCGCCTTCACGATGATCCTGACCGGCGTGGCGCTGGCCACCGGCCTCCTGGTCGCGCGGCTGATCGTGCCGCGCCGGAGTCTCTTCAAGTAGTTCTCTACTCGGCGCGCGCCCAAGCGTGCGCGCGTTCGGCCACCTCGCCGAACTTGGCGCCGAAGGCGGCTTGCGACGCGGCGTCGAGGTTGTCGTCCCCGCCCAGCGCCACCACGAAGCGTCCCATCGCTTCCTCGCCGTGCGCCTTCACGATCTGCTCGACCGTGCGGTAGGCGTTGTAGTAAGCGCGCCGCGTCTCCTGGCGGTCGTTTTCTTTTTCGAGGGCGCTCTCCATGTCCTTGGTCGACATCGCGATCGGTTTGTCGCCGGTGTCGACGCGCAGTTCCTCGAGCACCGCGGCTTCGCCCGCCAGGTACGACGCCAGGCCCTCTTCGATCCAGCGCGGCGCGTGCCCCTTCGAGATCTTGCCGATCGCCCACTCGTAGTATTCGCGCGGCCCCACCACGGTGAGAATCCCGCGCGTGTGCAGATTGATGGGCGGCTGGATGCTGATGGTGTCGCCGACGATGCGCGAATAGTGCCACCACTCGCGTCCGGTCGAAGAGGTGTACACGTCGATGTCGCCCGCGCAGATGATGACCGCGCGCTCGGCGGGTGCCACGCCGAAGACCCGCTGCGTGCGAGCGCGCGCTTCGGAGGCGAGCTTCATCATCGCCATGCCTTGCATCGCGTTGAGCTTGCCGTCCGGGTACCACACTTCGAGCACGTCGTTGGCCAGGACACCGCCGTACCCATCCCAGTACTCGTCGCGCGTGATGTTGTGGGTCCGCTTCATCCGGCTCAAGCTGTCGAGCTCCGCGTTGTTCAGCTCGCGGTCGAGAGACGCGGGGACGGTGTAGCGTTTGACCGCGGGCTTCTCGCGCGCCGCCTCCTTCTCGCTGCAACTCGCGAGCGCCAACGCCGCCGTCGCAACCACCGCCAGGCGCGGCCCGATTCGACCCATCTTGATTCCCTTCACGTCGACTCCTTGTTGGATTTGCCGTCCGAGCGGCGCATGAGCGCGCGCACCGCGCGGCCCGCCTTCTCGATCGGGTGCGTTTCTTCCTCGTGCATGCGCGCGGCGAGGGTACGCTGGCCCGCGCGCGCTTCCTCCAGCCATTGGCTCGCGAAGCGCCCGGACTCGATGTCATCGAGGATCGACTCGAGCGCGCGGCGCGTGGCGTCGGTCACGAGGCGCGGCCCGCTTTCGAACGATCCCCACGCCGCGGTCTTGCTGATGCGCGCGCGCATGTCGGCCAGGCCGCCTTCGTACATCAGGTCCGCGATGATCTTGAGCTCTTGCAGGCACTCGATGTACGCGACCTCGGGCGAGTAGCCCTTGGCCACCAGCGTCTCGAAGGCCGCCTTGACCAGCGCCGGCACCCCACCGCACAAGACCGCCTGCTCGCCGAACATGTCGGTGATCGCTTCCTCGCGAAACGAGGTCGCGATGGCACCCGCCCGCAAGCACCCGAGGTGCGACGCGTACGAGAGCGCCCACTGCAGCGCGCGGCCGGAGATATCGGTTTCGACGCCGACCATGCACGGGACCGAGCGGCCGGCTTGGTACTCGCGGCGCAGGAAGTGTCCCTGCCCCTTGGGTGCAACCAGCACGACGTCGTGGCTACTCCCCGTGTTCAAGCCGCCGAAGGCGACCATGAAACCGTGCGCGAAGACCAGGACGGCACCCTCGCGAAGCGAGGGCGCGACCTCGGAGGCGAACACGCTCGCCTGCTCTTCGTCCGGGAGCAGCATCACGACCACATCGGCACGCGCAGTCGCATCGCCGATCGGGAGCGTCTCGAAGTCGGCCGCTTTCGCGGCCTTCCACCCCGCCCCGTTGCGCCGCGCGCCCACCACCACCCGGGCCCCCGAGTCGCGCAGGTTCAACGCGTGCGCGTGGCCCTGGTTCCCGAAACCCAGCACCGCGACGGTAGCACCGTCGAGGAGGTTCTGCTTCAAATCGTGGTGGGCGTAAACGTTCATCGCGGACACCCGGCGCGGGCGTCCGCGTATTGTAGCGTAGTTTCGGGTGGCGCGCACGGGTGGGACTTCGCGCCGACCACCGCGCGCCTCGCCTCACTTACGGCGCGCGTAGTGGATCTGCCACTGGACTTCCCAGGTCTTTCCGGCGTCCAGCGAGCGCTCCCAGTTCCATTCGAAGCGATCGGGTGTGATGTCGTACCAGACCATGCGCTGGTGGATGGTCTGGCCGTCTTTCTGGAACGAGCGCGAGAGCGTCATGCGACCGTCCGCGAAGCCGCCGGTGAAATCGAGATAGCCCCCCTGGTTGTCGACCCACGTCTGCTTCCACTGCTTTGCGTTGGCGTCGAACACCGAGACGCTGTGACCCTCGAGCTGCAGGCCGGGTTTTCCGTCGAACTCTTCGACCACGACGGTGTCCCAGCGCTTGGTGACGCGATTGATGCCGCGCTGTTGATCACCCCACGTTGCGTCCCATTCGCCGACCCAGAAGTCGAATTGCGAGGCTTCGGGCGGCATGGGTTGCGAGGACTCGGCCATGGCGAAAAGAGGCGCGACGACGACGGCGAGAGCAAACGACGCAGCATGGAAACGCATGTTTAGCCTCCGGAGAGTTCGCTGGCCTCGCGGATGATGCGAATCTAGTCGATCGCATCGCGGGGGGAAAGGGGAATGCGGTTTGCTGTATACTGCCGCTTCGTGCCACCGTCTGTCACACCCCGCCGCAAGCGCGACACTCCGCGTGATCAGAACGCGGCCTCCGCCGTTCGCCGGCCGTCGCGCCGCTGGCTCCTCGTCGCCGCCCTGTTCCTGTTTTCCGTCGTCCTCGTGCGCACGGCCTGGGTGACGGACGACACCTACATCACGTATCGCGTGGTCGACAATTGCCTCCACGGATACGGTCTCACCTGGAACACGGACGAACGCGTCCAGGCGTACACGCACCCCTTGTGGCTGTTCCTGAACCTCGTGTTCCAGTCCGTAACGCGCGAGGCGTACTTGACCGGGATCGTTCTCTCGATCGCCGTGTCGCTCTCGGCGCTCGTGCTGCTCGCGTTCCGTGTAGCACGGACCACGAACGCCGCGCTGCTGGGACTCTTGATTCTGCTGTTGTCGCGCGCCTTCGTCGACTACGCCACCAGCGGGCTCGAAAACCCGCTGACGCACCTGTTGCTCGCGCTGTTCATCCTAACGTGGTTTCGCACGCCGCGCGACGTTCGCCGGTTCTTCCACTTGTGCGCGGTCGCGGGCCTCGGAATTCTCACGCGCGCGGACTTCGCCCTCCTGGTCGGGCCTGCGCTGGTGGTCGCGGCGAAGGGACTCCCCAAGCGCGCGGCTCTGAAAACGGCCGTGGTCGCGTTCCTGCCCGTCATCGCGTGGGAAACGTTCTCGCTCGTCTACTACGGGTCGCTCGTCCCCAACACCGCCTACGCCAAGCTCAACACGGGCATCCAGCGCTCGGAGCTGGTCACCCAGGGAGTCCATTATCTTATCGAGTCCCTGCGACGTGATCCCTTGACGCTCGTCGTCATCGCGTTCGGTATCGCGGTCCCGTTCCTGGTCCGGCGCGAGCGACTCGTCCCCCTCGTCTTCGGCATCGCCGCGTATCTCGCCTACACCGTGTGGATCGGCGGCGACTTCATGAGCGGGCGGTTTCTGACGCCGCCGCTCTTCGCGGCCGTGGCCGTATTGTCGCAGTTTCGGTTTCAGAGCCGGCGCGTGCTTTGGCCCGCCGCCGCCGCGGCGGTACTGACCGGGCTCGCCCCCGGCCGCCCGACGGTGACGAGCGGGCGCAGCCACGGCCTCGAGAAACGCGCCATGGTTCGCGGGATCGCCGACGAGCGCGAGTTCTACTTCCAGCACACCGGCCTGTTTCGCGCGGACGGCAAGCGCGGCGTCGACCACCCCAAGGCGACCGAAGGCCGCGGCGCGCGCGGCGTGGGCCGCTCAGTCCAACTCGGCGGCATGGTCGGGTTCCTCGGGTACTACTCGGGCCCGGACGCCCACATCCTCGACGGCTACGCGCTGGCCGACCCGTTGCTCGCGCGGCTCCCCGAGCGCGGTATCAAATGGATGATCGGGCACTTCGCGCGCGAGATACCGGCCGGCTACATGCTGACACTGGTGCGGGGAGAAAACCTGATCGAGGACGAGCGCATCGCGGAGTTCTACGACGCGGTGCGGGTCGTGACGCGGGGCCCGATCTTCGATGGGCGTCGTGCACGCGTGGTCTGGAAGATGAACACCGGCGGATACGACCACCTGCTCCAGCCGTTCTTCCAGGCGCGGCGCTTGCAGGAGGACGCCGTGCGCGAGTTGGCGGCGGGACGCACCGATGCGTGCATCGCCGCGGCCGAACGCGCCGTTGCGTTGGACCCGCGACGGGCCGCGGCGTGGTCACTGATCTCACGCGCGAGCTTGCAAGCGGGGGATCTCGCGCGGGCGAGCGATTGCGCGCTGAAGGCGGCCGCGATCATCCCCACCATTCACGCCACCGACGCGCTCGCCGTCGGCGACGCCTGCGAGCAGCAAGGCGACGTCGCGGCCGCCATCGCGGTATATGAGCGCCTGCTCGAAATCGACCCCAAGCAAGCGGTCGCTGCGGAACGTGTTTCCCGGCTTCGCGGCTCCCCCGCGGACCGGTGATGGTGCTCTCCGCCAGCGGGACCGGCCTCCACGCCGTCTGGTTGACACCGGTGCGACGCTCGGGTACATTGGAGGGCCGCCGTTCTCGCGTGCGGTCTTTCATCTCTAAGCGGCGTTCTTTCACGACATTGGGTTGGCGGAGTAGCTCAGTTGGTTAGAGCAGCGGAATCATAATCCGCGTGTCCGGGGTTCGAATCCCTGCTCCGCCACCACCCTTTTCTCTCCGCGGTCGCGTGATATAGTCCACGCATGATCCTCCCTCTCGAACATCCGGTCGAGCGCGCGCTCGTCGCGTCGGCCTTGCTGCCGCGCGACGGAGTCGTGTTGGTCGCGGTCTCGGGCGGCGCGGATTCGATGGCGCTGGTCGATGCATTGCGCGCGGTCGTGCAACCCGTCGTCGCCCACTTCGACCATCGATTGCGGGAAGACAGTGCGCACGACGCGGAGCACGTGGCGGCGTACGCGCGCGCGCATGGGCTGGAGTTCGTGTTGGGAAGCGAAGACGTGGCGCGGCGGGCCCGGGCGGAGCGCGCCTCGATCGAAGAAGCAGCGCGCAACGCGCGCTACCAATTCCTGACCGCCACCGCGAAGCACCTCGGTGCGTCGTGCATCGCGACGGCGCACACCCAAACCGACCAGGTCGAAACCGTCTTGATGCGCATCCTGCGCGGCGCGGGCCGCGTCGGCCTGGCGGGGATTCCGGCGCGGCGGGGGTCGTTCGTGCGCCCGCTGCTCGGCATTACCCGCGCCGACACGCGCGACTATTGCGCGTCGCGCGGCGTTGTCTTCGTCGATGATCCGACGAACGAGGACGTGCAGTTTGCGCGCAACCGCGTCCGCCACCAGATCCTGCCGGAGCTTCGCGCGATGTTCCCATCGATCGACGACGCGCTGTTGCGCATCGCCGAAGGCGCGCGCGGCGAGCAGCGCGCGTTCGAGGCCCGGACTGACGTGCGCCGCGTCGTGCGCGAAGAGGAGTCCGGCGTGTGGGTGCTCGGACTCGACGCCTTCGAAGCGCTCGATGACGACGACGCGACCGCCCTACTGCGCGACGCGCTCGCGCACGCGGGCTTGGCGCACGACGTGGGTCGTGTGCACTACCAGCGATTGCTCGAGCTGGTGCGGAGCACGCACGCGGGATCGTCGGTCGATTTACCGCGCGTTCGTGCGCGGCGAGAGCACGATGCGATTGTGCTCAGGCCCCGTGAAGCCGCCTCCGAACGTCCCGCGGCGCTGCTGACCATCCCCGGCCGCACCCGCGCCGGCGACTGGCTCATCGAGACATCGTTCATCGACGCAGCCGCCGCCCGCCGCGAGCTCGCAGGCGCGTCGCGCGATGCCACCACCGCCTATTTCGACGCCGATGCCGTCTCCACGCGTCTCGTCGCGCGCGCACCTCGCGAAGGCGATCGCATGCGCCCCTTCGGCCTCGACGGTCGAAAGAAGCTCTCCGACCTCTTCGTCGATCGGAAGGTTCCGAGACGCGCGCGTGAGCGCGCGCTCGTGGTCGAAGGCGAGACGATTCATTGGGTGCCGGGGGTGGCGACGAGCGACGACGGTCGCGTCCTGCCGGAGACCGCCAGGGTCGTCCGAATGAAGGCGACCCGCGCGTGAGCCGGAACCACCCCGACCACCCGTCGCCCGGCCAGGTCCTCGTCACCGCGGCCGAGATCGACGACATCGTGGCCCGGTTGGGCCGGGAGATTTCGCGCGATTATTCCAGCCGGCACCCGGTCCTGATCAGCCTTCTCAAAGGAGGGGTGGTGTTCCTGGCCGACCTCATCCGCCACCTCACCATTCCCCATCACATCGAATTCATGCGGGTTTCGTCCTACGAATCGACCCGGTCGACGGGGGCGGTTCGGATCATTTCCGACCTCGATACCTCCATCGAGGGGCGAGACGTCCTGCTGGTCGAGGACGTGATAGACACTGGCACAACTCTGGCTTATATTGTGGACATGTTGAGGTTACGGAATCCCGGCAGCCTCGAAGTGTGCGCCCTTCTGCGTAAGCGCGTCGCCTCCCGCCCCGCCGGCATACCCATTCGATACCTCGGCCACGATATCCCGGATACGTTCGTGGTAGGATACGGGCTGGACCACGACGAAAATTATCGTAACTTACCCTTCATAGCGGCACTCGACCCCAGCTTGGGTCGATAGCGCGCGACACGCCATGCCTGATTATCGAGATCCCGATAAGCGACCCTCGGGTCGTCCCACTCTTCCGACGCGGCCTCCGCTGGGCCGGCCCACGCGCCCGCTGCGCGCGATGGTGTTCTGGATCGTCCTCGTGCTCGTCCTCTTGGTCGCGTTCCAGATGTTCGAGATGGGCAAGGAGCCGCAGTACCGCATCTCGTACTCGGAGTTCCTGGGCCAAGTAGACCGAGGCAACGTCAAGAAGATCACGTTCAAGGGGCTCGAGGTGCGCGGCCAGCTCGCGACACCGACGTTGGTCCCCGTCCCCACCACCACCGAGCGCGGTCGCACGCGCGAGGTCAAGGTCGAGCAATTCCTGCTGGTGCTCCCCGCGGAGGACAAGGATCTGCCGCAGCGCATTCTCGAGAAGAATCCCACCGCCGTCATCGAGGGACAGATTCCGGGCGGCAGCACGTGGGTCAAGGTCCTCGGCTCCGCGATTCCGCTCCTGTTGATCTTCGGCATCTGGCTCCTGTTCATGCGCCAGATGCAAGTGGGCGGCAACCGCGCGTTCAGCTTCGGCAAGTCGCGCGCGCGCATGTTCGGCGGCGACCGTCCGCGCGTGACCTTCAACGACGTGGCCGGCTGCGACGAAGCCAAGGAAGAGCTGCAAGAGATCATCGAGTTCTTGAAGGAGCCCAAGAAGTTCCAGAAGCTCGGCGGCCGCATCCCGAAGGGCGCCCTCCTGCTCGGTCCTCCGGGCACCGGCAAGACGCTCCTCGCGCGCGCGGTCGCGGGCGAAGCCGGGGTCCCGTTCTTCAG
>DASPGK010000091.1:0-6946 GCA_035620655.1 Candidatus Krumholzibacteriia bacterium | reverse complement strand
TGCGTAAGCACCCGAGCTGGAGCGGGCACCCCGCCGCGGTCGTCGACCGCGACGTTGCGCAGGGCGTCATTCTGTGGTCCAACGAACGCGCGAGGGCGTGCCGCGTCCTTCCCGGTCTCCGCTACGCTGCCGCCCTTTCGCTTTCCCCCGACCTGCATGCGGGCGAAGTTCCCGCGCCCGAGATCCAGCACACCATCGACTCGCTGACCGACGCGCTTCGCTTCTACACGCCCGACGTCGAGCCCTCCGACGCGGAGCCGGGGGTGTTCTGGCTGGGGGCATCGGGGCTATCGCTGCTCTACCCGTCGCTTCGCAAGTGGGCGGCGTGGGTGGAGCGCGAAGTCGCGCGTGTGGGCTTTTCCGCCTCGGTGGTGGTGGGGTTTTCGCGCTTCGGCACGTACGCGCTCGCGCGCTCGGACCCGAAGCCGCGCGCCGAGGTCCTCGACACCGAAGCCGACGAACGAGCGCGCGCGGCCCTCGTGCCGCTCGACCGGCTCGGGATCGCCCCCGACGTGCGCGACACGCTCGGCAAACTTGGCGTGGCCACACTGGGTGACTTTCTCGCCCTCCCCGCCAACGGCGTTCGCACCCGCTTCGGCGCCGACGCGCATCGCATGCACCAGATCGCGAGCGGCGAGCTGGCCGCCCCGCTGCAGCCGCGCCCCGCGCGCGAGCCGGTCGCATCGACGGTGCACCTCGACTACCCCGAGACCGACCTGGAACGATTGATGGCGGTGATCGATCGCAGCATTCAGTCGCTGGCCCGAACCCTCGACGAGCGCGGCGAGGTGCTGCGTGCGATCGCACTCCAGCTCGAGTTCGACGACGGTACCAAAACCGCGGAGCGACTGGAGCCCGCCTCGCCCACTCTCGATTTATCGCAGATCGTCGAGCTGGTGCGGCTGCGCTTGACCGGTGTGCTCGCGGCCCGCGCCGAGCCGGAAGCGGGCCCAGCGCGCTCGCGCGCTATAAAGGACAGCGTGCGAGCCCGCGGCGTTACCGGCGTGCGCGTCGAGATGGACGGCGTGTCGGCGTCGCACACCCAGGCGGATCTCTTCGATCGCAAGCCCCGTCGCGACCCGGCCGTCGCCGCACGCGCGATGGCCCGCGTGCGCGCCGAGCTGGGAGCGAGCGCGGTGGTTCGGGCGGTGCTGCGCGAGGGCCACTTGCCCGAAGCGCGCTTCGACTGGGAGCCGGTAGCATCGCTCGACGC
This sequence comes from Candidatus Krumholzibacteriia bacterium, assembly GCA_035620655.1. Lineage (GTDB taxonomy): Bacteria > Krumholzibacteriota > Krumholzibacteriia > WVZY01 > JAKEHA01 > JAKEHA01. The sequence continues at coordinate 5,733 of DASPGK010000091.1, read as the reverse complement.
CGCACAGCCGCGCGCGGTGCGCCAGCCGCCGCTGGTGCGGCGCATCTACGCGCGTCCCATACCCTTCTCGCCCGCGCGCCATCGCGACGCGGAAGCGGAGCTATTGAAGCACATCGACGAAGGCACGGTGCGCGAGACGTTCGGACCCTACATCGTGGCGGGCGGATGGTGGGCGCGCGAGGTGCAGCGTGAATACTACTTCGTGCGCACCTCGAACGGGCGCGCGTTATGGACGTACTACGACCGGCGTCGGATGGGATGGTTCATTCAGGGAGAGGTGGAGTGAAGCGGGCGCGCGACTCCTTTTCGCCGCGCGCCCGCTCGACGTGGGACTAGTCCCCGCCGCCGCAACAACCACCACCGCATCCGCACGAACACGTGTTTTTCATGGCGTCCTCCTTTCGTCGTGTGATTCCCATTCGCTTCTCACTGCTCGCATGGAGGTGTGCACGCGCGCGGCGCGAGCGCCGGGCCGAACGCCTACCGCCCTCCTTCGGAGGGCTTCCTGGCCCGCACGAACGCGCTCATGAAGGCGCCGTCGAGCACCGCCAGGGTGGCGGAATCGAGACCGGCGCCCGACGCGATCTCGCGCGCGTCGTCACCGCCGTAGATCCGCGTCGGAACGACTTCGATGTCGACGAAGCCGGCCTCGCGCAGGAGGTCGCGGTAGGTCCACTCCTCGAGCGCACCCGCCACGCAGCCGGCCCACAGCTCGGCGTGACGACGAATCGCCTCCGGGATCTCGCGCCGCACCACGATGTCGCTCACCGCGAAGCGCCCGCCCGGCTTCAAGACGCGAAACGCCTCCGCCAGCACGCGACGCTTGTCGGCCGAGAGATTGATCACGCAGTTGGAGATGATGACGTCGACGGTTGCATTCGGGAGCGGGAGCGCTTCGATTTCACCCTTGCGAAACTCCACGTTGATCGCACCCGCCTTGCGCTGGTTCTCGCGCGCCAGGGCCAGCATCTCGTCGGTCATGTCGATGCCGTAGGCGAACCCCTTCGGCCCCACCCGCCGCGCCGACAGCAATACGTCGATTCCCCCGCCCGAGCCCAAGTCGAGCACGGTCTCGCCTTCGCGCAATTCCGCGAGGAGCGTGGGATTGCCGCACCCGAGCGAGGCCAGCATCGCGGTCTCCGGCAGTCCTGCGGTCTGCGACGCGTCGTAGAGATCGTCCGTGATGGGATTACTGCAACCGCAGCTGCTCCCACAGCACGCCGACGAGCCGTCCGCCGCCTTGCGCGCCGCCTGCGCGTATTTCTCGCGTACCACCGCGCGGATCCCCTCGCCGTCGTCGGTCGTCTGCGCGGAGGACCACACGGCCGTCTTCGACCCCGCGTGGTCCTTGCACGGGCAGTTGCCGCCGCAGCATTCGTCCTCGGGGCCGCGCATGGCGGCGTCGGCGTCGAAGCGCATCACGCGCGCCGACGTGGGACACGTCTCCGAGAATTCGCGCGAGGCGCGAATCTCCGCGGGGGCGTTGTCGCGAGCGAGGGCGCGGAATCCGTAACGGTGGAAATAGCGCGCGGCGTCGGTGGTGAGCAGGTAGAGCGACTTCACGCCCGCTTCCTCCGACCACTGCACACGATCGAGCACGAGTGCCGCGCCCACGCCGGCCAGGCGCCACGGGGGCGTAACCGCCACCGAACGCAACAAGCCGTACGGGCCGTGGCGCTCGATGCCGGCGACGCCGACGATTTCGCTCCCGTGTTCGGCGACCACGTAGCCGTCGCCGAATTGGTCCTCGACGCCCTGCTCGGGGAGCTTGCACGATGCCAGGAGCGCGCACACCGCGGCGAGGTCGCTGGCGCGCGCCGGGCGCAGGGTCCACCCCGCGCGGGTCGATTCGTCTCTCGGGTTCATACGGTCGGTGGCCAGCATATCGTTCGCCTCATATGGTTGCTAGTAACAACATCTTGTCCAAAGAACAATTAGGTCTCGCACGCGTCGTCGCCGCAGCACGGTGCCACCCGCCCGATGCGCTTGGCCGCCACCTTGGCCAGCTCGCGCACCACACCCACGGTGGCGCGACGCACCTCGGCCGGAAGACTCTCGATCACCGCGCGTTCTTCGTTGAGCAGGTCGCGACGGATGGTCTGGTGGAGATTTCGTCCCCGAATCGTGGCCGTCAGCCGCACCACGCGGGCATCGTCGGGGTGGACGGTCCGCTTGACGTAACCCTTGCGGTCGAGCGCATCCACGACGCGGCTTGTCGTGCTCTTGTCGAGCATCAACGTCGACGCAAGCGAGCCGAGGGATAGGGAGCCTGCGCGAACCAGCGCATCCAGCGCGTAGCATTGCGTGACCGATATGTCGTGGCAGCAAATACAATTCCGGTCGCGAAATTGATACACGCGCACGAGGTCGGTGAGCGCCTCGTACAGGTCGCGCGTGTCGCGCTCGAGGGCGGCGTCGGCGGTCGGGGTGGCGGTCTGGGTCGTCATAGGAGTGGCTCCTCGTTAGTTGTCAGTGCCAACTATAGCCTGGGCGCCGCGGCCGGTCAAGGGACTTTTTTTGCCGAGACACAAGACAATTGTCTGCTAGCATGGGGAACGCCATGAACCGCTTCTCCTCCCTCGCGTCCTACGTCCCCCTGTGGTGCAAATCCAACTTCTCTTTCTTGGAGGGAGCCAGCCACCCCGACGAATTGGTCGAAGAAGCCGCCCGCGTCGGCATCCGCTCGCTCGCCCTGACCGACCGCGACGGCGTCTACGGGCTGGTGCGCGCCTTCGTCAAAGCGCGCGAGCTCGGGGTCCAATTGATCGCGGGGTCGCAGGTCACCACCGAGGACGGCTCGCCCATCGTGCTGCTCGCGATGGACCGCCGCGGCTACGCGAACCTGTGCAATCTGATCTCCGACGGGCGCCTGCGCTCTCCCAAAGGCGAGAGTATGGTGCGATGGCGCGAGGTGTGCGAGCGCGCGGAGGGACTCGTCGCGCTCTGGGGCGGCGATGGGAGTTTGCTCGCGGGGGTTCCCGACCCCGTGTTCGTCGCGCGCGACTTGAAGGATGCCTTCGGCGACCGGCTGTACGCGATGGTGACGCGGCACCGCACCGCCGAAGACGTCGTGGCCGAGAAGCGCGTGCGCGAGCGCGCCGCGCGCTTCGGGCTCGCCACCGTGGCCGCGGTCGAAGTGCTCTATCACACACGCGCGCGCCGCGATCTGCAGGACGTCCTCACGTGCCTGCGCCACGGCGTCACCCTCTCGAGCGCGGGCCGTCTCACGCGGTCCAACGCCGAGCACGCGCTGCGCTCACCCTATGCATTCCATGTGTTGTTCGAAGACGACCGCGCGTCGATCGCGCGCACCGAAGAGGTTGCGTCCCGCTGCGCCTTTACACTCGCGGAGATTCGCTACCGCTACCCGCTGGAGTCGCTCCCCGACGGCACCAGCGCCTTCGAGCACCTGCGCCGCTTGACCTTCGAGGGCGCCAAGGAGCGCTACCCGCGCGAGCGCTTCCCCGCCGGCGTTCCACGCGAGACCGCGGCGCAACTGGAGAAGGAGCTCGAAGTCGTACGCGAGCTCGAGTACGAGGGCTACTTCTTGACCATGTATGAAATCGTGCAGTTCTGCCGTCGCAACCGCATTCTGTGCCAGGGCCGCGGCTCGGCGGCGAACTCGGCGGTGTGCTACTGCCTCGGCATCACCGCGGTCGACCCGGTACGCATGGAGCTGCTCTTCGAACGCTTTCTTTCCAAAGAGCGCGCGGAGCCGCCCGACATCGACCTCGACATCGAGCACGACCGCCGCGAGGAAGTGATCCAGTGGGTGTACGAAAAATACGGCCGTACGCACGCGGCCATGGCGGCCAACGTGGTGCGCTACCGCGCGCGTTCGGCGGTGCGCGAGGTGGGCAAGGCGCTCGATATTCCGGATACCACGCTCGACCGCATCGCGCGTTTGCTCTCGCACTACGACGAGATCACGCCCGACGGTCTCGCGAGCGCGGGCTTGGACCTCGAAGCCCCCGCACACCAGCACCTCGTGCGACTGACCTCCGAGATCCAGGATTTCCCGCGCCACTTGTCGATCCACCCCGGAGGATTCCTGCTCGGCCACGAACCCGTGCGCGACTTGGTCCCCATCGAGAACGCCACCATGGAGAACCGCACGGTGATCCAGTGGGACAAGGACGACCTGGAATCGATCGGCCTGTTCAAGGTCGACCTCTTGGGCCTCGGCATGCTGACGGTGGTCAACCGCGCCTTCGACTTGATCGACGCGCACCACCGCCAGAAGCTCGACATGGCCACCGTCCCCGCCGACGACGAGCCCACCTATGAGATGATCCGCCGCGCCGACACGGTGGGCGTGTTCCAGATCGAGAGCCGGGCCCAGATGGCCATGCTGCCCCGCTTGAAGCCGCGCAACTATTACGATCTCGTCATTGAAGTTAGCATCGTGAGGCCCGGCCCCATCACGGGCGGGATGGTGCACCCGTACTTGCGCCGGCGAAATGGCGAAGAGGAGGTCGTCTACCCCCACGAGTGCCTGGAACCGGTCCTCAAAAAAACCCTCGGCATCCCGCTCTTCCAGGAGCAGGTGATGAAGCTCGCGGTGGTGGCCGCCGACTACACCCCCGGCGAAGCCGACCAGCTGCGCCGCGACATGGCCGCCTGGCGGCGCAGCGGGAGACTCGAGCGCCACCACGACAAACTCATCTCGCGCATGCGTGCCAAGGGCATCGAGGCCGAGTTCGCCGAGCGCGTGTTCGAGCAGATTCGCGGCTTCGGCGACTACGGATTCCCCGAGAGCCACGCGGCCAGCTTCGCCTTGATCGCGTACGTGTCGGCGTGGCTCAAGCGGCACTATTTGGACGCGTTCACGTGCGCGATCTTGAACGCGCAGCCCATGGGCTTCTACTCCCCCGCCACCCTCGTCGACGACGCCAAGCGCCACGGTTTGCTCGTGCTGCCGGTATGCGTGTGCACCAGCGACTGGGACTGCGTCATGGAGAAAGCCCCCGCTTCGATGCGCACACTGGGGCTACGCAATCCGGGAGACGTCGGTGTGCAATCATTTGCCGTCCGAATGGGACTTCGCTACGTAAAGGGGTTACGGGAAGATTTCGCGGCGCGCCTGACGACGGCGCGCGCAGAGCGCGCGTTCGTTTCCGTGGACGACTTCGTGCAGCGCACCGGCTGCGACGAGCGCATGCGCACGCGCTTGGCGGAAGCGGGCGCCTTCGAAGCGCTCGAGCGCGGACGGCGCGAGGCGCTGTGGCAGGCGCGCGGGTCACTCGCCGCGCCGCCGATGGAGCTCGCGGGCTCCGAGCGCGAGGTCGCGTTCCGCGCGCTCTCCGAGCTGGAGAAGGTGGTATGGGATTACGAGACCACGGGCCATAGCCCGCGTGGGCATCCGTTGGGGCCGCTGCGCGATCGCCTCGCTGCGCTCGGCCTTCCTGACGCGCGCGCGGTGCAAGCGATGCCCAACGGCAAGCGCGTGCGCTACGCGGGGCTCGTCATCGTGCGCCAACGCCCGGGCACCGCGAAGGGCGTGGTGTTCATGACGCTCGAAGACGAGACCGGGTTCGTGAACCTCGTCTTATGGCAAGACGTGTTCAATCGCTTCGCGCTGGTCGCGAAGACGTCGTCGTTCTTGGGGGTGACGGGCAAGATCCAGCGCGAATCGAACGTCGTGCACGTGGTGGTGGAATCGCTGTGGGAGCCGGAGTCGCTTTCGCGAAAAGCGAGCGTGCGGAGCCGGGATTTCCACTAACGCAGTTCTTC
>DASPGK010000090.1:0-4004 GCA_035620655.1 Candidatus Krumholzibacteriia bacterium | reverse complement strand
GCCCTGGGCCCCGGCAACCGATTGGTCTCGGAGATTCTTTCGGGCGAGACCACGGCCAGCGCTCAATTGGTGCTCGTGCGCGTACTATCCACCGGCGTCTCGTACTTGAGCGGCTGCGCGGGGGGTGTGTTCGCGCCGTTTCTCGCCATCGGTGCCAGCGCGGGGTCCTGGATTTCGACCTGGTGGCCGGGTTCGAACGCGATCCTGCTCGCGCTCTTGGGGATGATCGCGGTGTTGACGGGGCTGACGCGCGCGCCGCTCACGTCGTTCGTGTTGATACTCGAGATGACCGACCGCCACAGCGCCATCTTTCCCATGATGCTGACCGCGCTGGTCGCGCTCGGAAGTTCGCGCATGGCGGGCGGGACCTCCTTTTACGAGCAGACCAAGCGCCTGATCGTGTCCGACGTCGAACAGCGGCGCGGAAGAGATGCCTCGTAAAAGGTTGCGGAATCGAATGTCATCGCATATCGTCAAGATACATCGTTAATATCCATCTTCCGAAAGGAGCCCGGATGATTCGCAAATCCCGGATCCAACCCAGGAAGTATCGCGCGTTCACCGAGCGCGATATCGATCGCATCCCGCAGTTGCAGGCCATCGATGCCGATCGACGCCTGCGCATGAAAGCGGTCGCGCGCGTGCTCCCGTTTCGCGTGAACGAATATGTCGTCGACGAGCTCATCGACTGGAGACGAGTCCCCGACGACCCCATGTTCCAGCTCACCATTCCCCAAGAGGGCATGCTGGACCCGCGCGACCTGGACCGCGTGGTGAGTCTTCTGCGGGCTGGGGCCTCCGAGGCGAAGATCAAGGCGGCGGCGCGCGAAATCCAGATGGGACTAAACCCGCATCCGGCCGGCCAGATGGAGCTCAACGTTCCCTCTCTCGACGGCGAGCCGGTGCCCGGCCTGCAGCACAAGTACCGCGAGACCGTGCTCGTCTTTCCCAGCCAGGGGCAGACCTGCCACGCCTACTGCACGTACTGCTTCCGCTGGGCGCAATTCGTCGGCATCGACGACCTCAAGTTCGCCGCGCGCGAGTCCGAATCGCTGGCCGCCTATTTGAAGTCGCACAAGGAAGTGCAAAGCGTGTTGTTCACCGGCGGCGATCCGATGATCATGAAGACGTCGGTGCTGCGCCGCTACATCGAGCCGCTGCTCGAGAACGAGTTCAAGCACCTGGTGAGCATTCGCATCGGGACCAAAGCGCCGGCGTACTGGCCCTACCGTTTCATCACCGATCCCGACGCCGACGACCTGCTCAAGCTGTTCGAGCAGATGCGCAAGGCCGGGCGCCACGTCGCCATCATGGCGCACTACAGCCACCCGCGCGAGCTGGAGACGCCCGCCGCGCAGGAAGCGCTGCGACGCATCGTCGACACGGGTGCCGTGGTGCGCTGCCAAGCACCCATCGTGCGGCACGTCAACGACAACGCCAAGGCGTGGTCGGAGATGTGGCGGACGCAAATCGCGCTGGGTGCGGTACCGTATTACATGTTCGTCGAGCGCGACACCGGCCCCAAGAATTACTTCGAGGTGCCGCTCGCCCGCGCGCTCGACATCTTCACGAACGCGTATACGCAGCTTTCCGGTCTGGCGCGCACGGTGCGCGGACCCTCCATGTCGGCGACACCGGGCAAGGTGCTGGTGGACGGCGTCGCCGAAGTGCGGGGCGAAAAGGTATTCGTGCTGAAATTCCTGCAGGCGCGCGAACCGGAGTGGGTCAACCGGCCATTCTTCGCCAAGTTCGACGCGCGTGCCACCTGGCTCGACGACCTGGTGCCGGCCTTCGACGAGTCGCAGTTCTTCTTCGAGCGCAGCATGGAGGAGATCAAGCGCGGTCATCGTCACCCCGCGTGGGGTGACAAGACCGAACGGCGGCGCCCGCTGGTGCTCTTTGGCTCGGTGGAGTGGGAGTGATGGCACGACGACGGAGCACGGTGGACGCCCCCGGCCAGAGCCACCCCGGCGTGCATCTGAACTTGAGCGTGCGAGGCATGACGCCATCGGCAACGCTCGCGATCCAGGAGCGATGTGCGGCGCTGCGCGCGGAACGTCGCGATGTCTATCGTCTGGGGCTGGGGCAGTCGCCCTTTCCGGTGCCGCGTCCGGTGGTCGAAGAGTTGCGCGTCAACGCGCACCAGAAGGACTACCTGCCCGTGCGCGGACTCCCCGCGTTGCGCGAAGCGGTCGCCGAGTACAATATCCGCACACAAGGCGTGCCGCGTACCGCGGAGGACGTGCTGATCGGGCCGGGTTCGAAGGAATTGATGTTCATTCTCCAGCTGGTCTACTACGGAGAAATCGTCATTCCGAGCCCGGCGTGGGTTTCGTACGCGCCCCAGGCGCGCATCGCCGGCCGGCAGATTCATTGGGTGCACACGCGACGCCAGAATGGGTGGCGCCTGACACCCGCCGAGCTGGAAGCGGTTTGCCGCGACGACCCCGACCGGCCCCGCCTGCTCGTTCTCAATTATCCCAGCAATCCCACCGGGGGCTCGTTCACCGCGGACGAACTGCAGGCGATCGCCGACGTGGCGCGCGAGTACCGCGTGGTCGTGCTTTCCGACGAAATCTACGGCGAACTCACGTTCTCCGGTCAGCACGTTTCCATTGCGCGCTTCTACCCGGAGGGGACCATCATCTCGAGCGGCTTGTCGAAGTGGTGTGGGGCGGGCGGCTGGCGGTTGGGGACGTTTTCGTTTCCCGGCACCATGGACTGGCTCTTGGAGGCGATGGCGACGGTCGCGAGCGAGACCTACACGTCCACTTCGGCGCCGATCCAATACGCGGCCGTGCAAGCGTTCCGCGGGAGTGAGACCCTCGAGCAATACCTCTGGCTTGCGCGGCGCATCCTGGGCGCTCTGGGCTCGTGGTCCGCGTCACGGCTGGAAGCGGGGGGTGCGTGGGTCCTGCCGCCCGCAGGGGCGTTCTACCTGTTTCCGGATTTCACGCCGTTGTCGGACAAGCTGCGCGCGCGCGGCATCACCAGCAGTCGTACGCTGTGCGAAAAGCTGCTCGACGAAACCGGCGTCGCGACCTTGCCCGGCACCGAGTTCGGCCGCCCGCCCAACGAACTGACGGTGCGTGCGTCGCTGGTCGACTTCGACGGGGCCAAGGCCATGGCCGGCCTCGAGGTACTCTCGCGCGACGCGCCCGTGACGGAGGAGTTCCTGCGCGGGCACTGCGGGCGCACGCTGCGCGCCATCGAGCTGATGGGCGACTGGGTGGGGCAATAACATGCCATCAAGTTGACGAATAACGCCCGCGGTGGTACGCTCTCTGCGCTCGGATGTCGCGATGCAGTGCAAATCACTCAAGCTCGGTCCGTGCGAAGCGCCCCCCTCGTGATTGCGCCTCCTCTCGGGCGGGCTAGGAGGTCTAAACCATGCGGTCACACCACCGCGTATCCCCCTGGTTTCTGGTGTTGTGCCTCACCGTGATGTCATTCTCCGTTCCGGTCGACGCGGCGACCCCCGTCTTCATCAACGAGCTTCACTACGACAATACCGGCGCAGACGCCGACGAGGGCGTTGAAATCGCCGGCCCCGCGGGAACCGACCTCACGGGCTGGCGGGTTCGGCTCTACAACGGTGCAACCAATCTGGCCTACGGCGTCGTCGTGCTGTCGGGCTTCATTCCCAATCAGTGCAACGGGTTCGGAACGATCTGGTTTCCCGAACTGGGAGTCCAGAACGGGAGCCCCGATGGCTTGGCGCTGGTCGACGCGGCCAACAACGTCATTCAGTTCTTGAGCTACGAAGGTTCGTTCGTTGCCGGCGACGGCGAAGCCGTCGGATTGCCCAGCACCGACATCGGCGTGAGCGAGGCGAGCGACTCTCCTCTGGGGTTCTCGCTCCAGTTGGGCGGCGTGGGTTCATTCTACGAGGACTTCACGTGGGCCGGGAGCGCCGCGCACTCGCGCGACGCGTGCAACAACGGCCAGACCTTCGTGGGAACCGTGCCGGTGTCGAAGACCACGTGGGGCGGTGTGAAGGCGAT
>DASPGK010000089.1:0-4326 GCA_035620655.1 Candidatus Krumholzibacteriia bacterium | reverse complement strand
ATGATCTTACGGACGTCTTGGATGAAGCCCATGTCGAACATGCGATCGACTTCGTCCAGCACGAAGATCTCGACGTGGCGCAAGTCGACGGTGTGACGGCCCAGGTGGTCGAGCAAGCGGCCCGGTGTCGCCACTACGACGTCGACGCCGGAACGGAGCTTCTTCAATTGACGGTCGATGCGCACGCCGCCGTAGACCGCGAGCGCGCGCACGTCGACGTATTTTCCGTAGGCCTTGAACGACTCCTCGATCTGTACCGCGAGCTCACGCGTGGGGGTGAGGATCAGCGAACGCACCGCGCGCGCGGGAGCGTCATGGCTCTTGCGATGCGGGTGGTGGGGCGGGCGCGCGTGGGGTTTGGACGCCTCCGCGTCGTCGTCGGGCTCCTCTCGCGAGGGCGGCCCGGCGTGCGCGGGCGTCTTCGACAGGCGCACCAGGATGGGAATGGCGAAGGCCGCGGTCTTGCCGGTGCCGGTCTGGGCGCGACCGATCAAGTCGCGACCCTCGAGCGCGGGCGGAATCGCTTGGGCCTGAATCTCGGTGGGAGTCTGGTACCCCGCGTCGTCGAGGGCGCGGAGGATCGGCTCCGGAAGGTTGAGCATGTGAAATGACATAGTGATATCTTGGCTTGGAGCGCCAGTCGATACACCCGTAGCATACAACGAACTTATAGGGGATACAAAGCACTGTTTGGCGCGCGGTTTGCACGCCGAGGCCCATAGACGGACCTATGTCGAAGGCGGCTCGTCACACTTACGCGCTCGCGGTCGTGCTCTCGTTGTCGGGGTTCGTCGCGTGCTCCGACGACTCCACCGCGCCACCGCCAGACGACGGACCGACACGCACGTATCGCATGGGCTTCTCCGGCATTCCGCCCCGCCCCGATCTCCCCACCGCCATCGCGGCCATCGACATGTGGTCGCTGCGCGCCGACGCCGCCATCATGAGCTTCGAGCTGCCGTGGGACTCGCTGCTCGCGGGAGTTCCCGTGGAGACGCTGGTGATTCGCGAGCAGGAATCACTCGCGAACTACTATCGGTTCAAAGGACACGAGCTATGGATCTATCTCGATCCCGCCAACGGACTCAATCGCGGCGGCGAGGCGGACGCGTTGGTACGCAACGGCCGCAGCATCACCGAGCCCGCGATTCAACAGATGTTTCGCCGCTACGCGGTGGTGGTGGACAGCATCGTGCGCCCGGAGCACCTGGGGCTCACACTCGAGACCAACCTGATTCGCGGCGCTTCACCCGATTCGCTCTACCAAGCGATACGCCAGGTCGCCAACGACGCGGCCGCCGACGTGCGCGCGATCGACGCCACCGTCAAGTTGAGCGTGAGCGTTCAGGTCGACTTCGCGTGGGGTCGCTTCGGCGGTCCGTATCAGGGAGTCGACCAGGACTTCGTGGACTTTCCCTTCATCGAAGAACTCGGGCTCTCGTCGTATCCGTATTTGGCCCGCTTCGCCCAACCGGAAGAGATCCCGATCGACTACTACACGCGTTTGATCGAAGGACGGACGATTCCGGTAATGGTGACCGAAGGCGGGTGGAGCTCGGCGACCATCGACACCATCGTGTCGAGCGAAGACGAGCAGCGCCGCTACATCGAGCGCCAGGCGCGGTTGCTCGACGAAGCGAACGCGATCGCGGTGTTCCAACTCACGTTCACGGACCTCGATCTGGCCTCGTTCCCGCCGCAACCGCCGAATTCGATTCTCTACTTGTTCGTGACCTGCGGCCTGGTCGACGCCGACTTGAATCCGAAGGCGGCGCTCACCGCGTGGGACGCGATCTTCGCGCGCCCGTTGGGGAGCTAGACCCTCCCCACATACGCCTCCGTCTCGTACGGAAACTCCACCACGCCGTCGATCGCGTGTGCGTCGAAGGTCTCGCGCAGCCCGGCGAAGAACGCCTCGTGCTTGGGGTGTCCCGGTGCGGGGACGTACGACGACGACATCGAGAGGCCGCGCACGTCGTCGTAGCGGTGGCGGAGCGTGAAGCGAAAACGACGCTCGCGGTACTCGCCGAGGACCGCGCGCAGCTTCTCGTGCAACCCCCGCCGGTGATCGACGCCGGTGTAGTCGACGGCGTGGTCGACGAGGTACTGGTCGTAGGCGCGCATGAAGGGTGTCGCTTCGATGAGGCGCGAGTTGAAGACCACCATCGCCCAGCCGTCCGGCTTCAGGATGCGACGCCATTCGCCCCGCGTCGCGACGGGTTCGAACCAATGGAACGCTTGGCCCGCGCCGACCAAGTCGACCGACGCATCCGGCAGCGTGGTTGCCTCCGCGGATCCCGCCACGGAGACGAAGTGTGGATTGTCTGCGAATTCCCGCTCCGCGGCCGCGCGCATGGCGGCGTTGGGTTCCAAACCGTAGACGGTGCAGCCTGCTTCGAGAAAATGCTGGGAGAGGAGCCCGGTGCCGCTCCCGATATCGGCGACGCGCCATGCCGGCGAGACCCCGATTGCTTCGCGGAGCCACGCCATTAACTCGCGCGGATACCCCGGTCGATAGCGAATGTAATCGTCGACGCGGTTGGAGAACCGCGTCTGGGGATTGAGCTCGTGGCGCTCGGTCACGGTCGCGCGCGCGCGGTTACGCCTTGCGCCCGCCCGCGAAGCGCTCGAAGCGCCCGGTCGTGCCGACGAAGGCGTTCGCGCACCAGCTCACGATCGACACGATGATGGCGGTCATCACAGCGCCGCCGAATCCGCCCACCGCGAAGCCGTTCAGCATCTTCGCAACCAGCCCGATCATGGCGGCGTTGATGACCAAGATGAAGAGACCGAGGGTGACGATGGTGACGGGGAGCGTCATTACTACAATGAGCGGCCGGATCACGGCGTTGACGATGCCGAGCAGGAGTCCGGCGCCGATCAGTGCGAGAAAACCGGTCGAGTGCACGCTGGGGAGAATCGCCGATGCGACCCACAGTCCGAGCGCGGAAATGAGCGCGCGAATCAAGAATCCTCTCATCGATCACCCTCCTCAAGAGTGGGGCCTTCGACCCGCCGGGCGCAAAGGCGTGCGCGGCGGGCCGAGGTGCCTCATTATATAGCTCGAAAGGGGATTGGGGAAGCGGGGCAGAATTTGCCGGTCCGGCACTCCAACCTTTCGGAGCACCATGGCATCTAAACGGGCGAAGGAGATCGCAATTCACGCATGCACGCGGCAACCCAGGAGACGACGGTGATGACCCCGCCGGAAGCGATCGAGATCGCGGCCTGGGTGCGCCTCGCGCGCACGGGTGACCGTGCGGCGTACGAGCGGTTGTACCGCGCCCACGTCGGGCGCGTACACGCGCTCTGCCTGCGACTCTCGGGCGAGCGAACGCGAGCGAGCGAGCTGACCCAGGACGCCTTCGTGCAGGCGTGGCAGAAACTCTCGGGCTTGGAAAGCGACGCGGCATTCGCGTCCTGGCTCTATCGACTGACGGTGAACATGGTGCTCATGAGACTGCGACGAGACAAGAAATGGTCGGCCCGCGAAGCGGGCTCAGATGTACTCGAGGCGGTCGAGCCGGTGCGCGGCCGTCGCGACGACGGTGCGGGCGCGCGCGTCGATTTGGAGCGGGCTATCGCCGCGCTCCCTTCGCAGGCGCGCGTCGTGTTCGTCCTCCACGACGTCGAAGGCTACCGCCACGAGGAGATCGCAAATCACATGAACATCGCGGTGGGAACATCCAAGGCGCAGCTCCATCGAGCGCGCCGATTGCTGCGTGAGGTGTTGGATCGATGAAGTGCGCCGAAGTAGAGAAGCTGCTGGACGATTTCGTCGACGGGAATCTGGCGCCTGACAGGGCGCAGGCGGTTCGCGAGCACACGGCGTCGTGCCTGGAATGCGCCGCGGAGTTGGTCGCGCTCGAAGCGCTGCGCGAGACGACTACGGAACTCTCGCGCGATATCGAACCGCTCGAGGATCTGTGGCAAGAGATCGAAGCCGGGCTGTTCTGCAGAGTCGAATACGGGAGAGAAGGACGTACCCGCGTGTACGGTTGGGTGTGGCGCGGCCCGAAGTGGAACGCGGCCGGCTACGCGTGGCGTCTCACCGCCGCCGCGGCCATCGTGCTGTTGGTTGTCGCCGGAGTGCGCGAATGGCGCACGCGCGGTCTTGCGAACGGCGCGGGCTGGGAAGTGACGACGCTGCAAGGCGCGCCCGTGGTCGGTACCCACGACCTGTCTGACAAAGGAACGCTCCGCCCCGGCGAGTGGCTCGAGACCGACGCCGCCTCCCGCGCGCGCATCGACGTCGCCGACATCGGCCACGTGACCGTCGGCCCCGCGAGTGCGCTTCGACTCAAGGGCTCGAGCGAAAAGGAGCAT
>DASPGK010000088.1:0-5573 GCA_035620655.1 Candidatus Krumholzibacteriia bacterium | reverse complement strand
AACACCGGGTTCGCCTTCTCGACCGCGGCCTTGAACGCGAGCGAGCCCGCGGTCTTGAACGCCTGCTCGGACGAATCGACGGTGTGGTAGCTGCCGTCGTAGATGGTCGCCCTGACGTCGACCATCGGGTAACCCGCGATCACCCCCATCTCCATGGTGGCGACGACGCCCTTTTCGACCGCGGGGATGAACTTGCCCGGCACCACGCCGCCCACCACGCCGTCGACGAACTCGAACTGCTTGCCGCGCTGGAGCGGCTCGATCTTGAGCCACACGTCGCCGAACTGCCCGCGGCCGCCGGTCTGCTTCTTGTGACGCCCCTGCGCTTCCGCCGGGCGTCGAATGGTCTCGCGGTAGGGAATGCGCGGCTTCTCGAGCTGAACGTTGACGCCGAAGCGCTCCTTGAGCCGGTGCACGATGATCTCCAGGTGCAACTCGCCCTGTCCGGCGATGATGGTCTGGTGCGTCTCCGCACTCGGCGTGACTTCGAAGGTCGGGTCCTCGTCCATGATACGATGGAGGCCGCTCCCCATCTTCTCGTCGTCGCCCTTTGCAACCGGGAGAATGGCCGAGTTGATGGACGGCTTGGGCAACGCCGTCGGACGAACGACGGTTCCGCTGGCCTTGTCACCCAGCGTGTCGCGCACCTTGGTCACCTTGAGCTTCACCAGCGCCCCGATGTCGCCCGCCTGCAGCTTGTCGGCGTCCTGGCGGTTCTTTCCTTCGAGCACGAACAGACCGCCCAGCCGCTCGGCGTTATTGCGGGTCGTGTTGTGCACGTCGAGGGCCGGCGCCAACACGCCGTGGAAGACGCGCACGCACAACATGTCACCCACGTGCGGGTCGGAGATGTTCTTGAACACGTACGCCAGCGGCGCGCCGTTGGCTTCGGTCTTGATCACCTTGTCGTCAACGGTGACGCACTTGCCGGCATCCGCGCCCGGCAGCAAGCGAACGATGGAATCGAGGACGAGTGCCGCTCCCATGTTGTGCGCCGCCGACGCGCACAGGACGGGAAAGATCTGCGCCGTGCGCACCCCGGCCGCCAGTCCGGCACGGAATTCTTCCTCGGACAGGGATTCGGTTTCGAGGTACTTCTCCATCAATTTCTCGTCGGACTCGGCCGCCGATTCCATCAATTCTTTGCGCAGCGCGCTCGCCTTTTCCTTCAAGTCGGCGGGGATGTCGATCGGTTTCGCGGCCCCCTTGCCGTCCCGTTCGAACTCGTACGCCTTCATGTCGATCAGGTCGACGACCCCGCGGAACTTGTCGCCGGCCCCGATCGGGACCTGCAGCGCGTGCACGCCCCCGCCGAAGTGCTCGTGCAAGAGGGCGAGGCACCGGTCGTAGTCGGCGTGTTCCTTGTCCATGCGGTTGGCCACGAACAGCGCGGGCAAGCCGCGATC
The DNA here is from genome assembly GCA_035620655.1 of Candidatus Krumholzibacteriia bacterium. Taxonomy (GTDB): domain Bacteria; phylum Krumholzibacteriota; class Krumholzibacteriia; order WVZY01; family JAKEHA01; genus JAKEHA01. The sequence continues at coordinate 4,167 of DASPGK010000088.1, read as the reverse complement.
CTGGAGGAACCCCCACACGCGGTCGGTTCCGACTTCCACGCCGGCGTCGGCGCGCAGGCACACGATGGCCCCCTCGACCACGTCGAGGCCCAACAGCACGTCGCCGACGAAATCCTCGTAGCCGGGCGTGTCGATCAAGTTGACCTTGGTGCCCGCGTGCTCGAGGTGCGCGACACCGGAGTGGATCGAGATGCCGCGCGCGATCTCTTCGGAGTCGTAGTCCATCGTGGTGTTTTTGTCCTCGATGCGGCCCAGGCGCGGAATGGCACCCGCCGTGTACAGCAGGGACTCGGAAAGCATGGTCTTGCCGGATTCCTGGTGTCCGACCAGTGCGACGTTGCGAATCTGGGCCGCCGGAAACTGCTTCACGATGAGCCTCCTCCTATTCCGAATCGTCTCGAGGGAACGGCTGCAACCTCAACGTAGACTTGGGGTTGGGTTTTGGATTCTATCACCGCGGCGAGGGCGGTGTCAAATTCGGTGCGGAGCCGCGCGACCGTCAGCCGGCCATACCGCCGAGCACCTCGGCGATGACCATCATGCCGGCGTACAGGACCCACAGCACCACCGCCACCGCGATCGACGCCCCGCGCGACATCCCGAAGATCCGCATCAGCCCCATCGCCACCAGCACCAGGCTCCAGATGGCGAAGAACTCGATGCTCCCGTACAGTCCGCGCAACGCGGCGTTGTCGGGCGCGATGGCGCGCAGGCTCAGCGCCATCTGTCCGTCCTCCGGTCCCGTGATGTTTTCCAGCCCGCGCGCTCGAATGACGAGCGCCGAGACCAGCTGCCCCATCATGCCCACGATGCCGGTATAGAACGACAGGGTGAGGTACTGCTTGAAGTTGGCGGCCCGCGAGGCCATCGTGACCGCGATGTACGAGAGCCCCGCCATGACGAACGTGATGATCAGCGCGCCCGCGGGGGCGAGGATGACCCACATGAATCCGAAGCTGTCCATCATCTCGATCTGCTGGTCGATCTGCTCGGTGGTGAGGTCGGGATGCACCTCGAGGATCGCGCGCTGGATCGGCATCGCGATCCAGGTAATGAGCGCGTAGATCGCCGACGAGATTAGCCACGGCTGCACCCAGCTCACGCGGCGCTCGCGAATATCGTCGAACACGCGACCGGGGGACGTGAAGATCCAGCCCAGGCGTATCAAGAAGTCCATGACGCCTCCTTCGTTGTCGACACCATCGACCGCGCGCGCGCGGCCCGCGCAGTGTAGCACACTCGCGTGTCAGACATTGCCGATCACGCGCCAGAACTGGGCCGCGATCGTCTTCCAGTCGTGCGCGGCGGCGATGGCGACCGCGCGCTCGCTGATACGGGCGCGCGCGGCGGGGTCGCGGCGCGCGGCCGCGAACGCTTCGCAGGCCTTGACCAGCTCGTTGGCGTCGTTCGCGATCGCGACCACGGTATCGGCGTCGTCCGCCTGCCCCGCGTAGTGCGCGGTCTCCGGTGAGAACGGTGTCGCGACCGCCGGCAGCCCCACCGCCAGGTACTCGTAGAGCTTGTTGGGATTGACGCCCGCCGTGAGCGGGGTGCGTCGAAACGGAATCACGCCCACGGTGAAGTCGAGGAGGATCTCGGGGACGCGCTCGTGCGCGACCGCGGGACGGTGGCGCACGTTGCCCAGCGTCAACAGTGCGGCGAGGTCCATCTCGACGCCCCCGATCACGGGCCCCACCAGATCGAAACTCCAGCGCGGACGGGCGCGCGCGGCCGCGGCGATCAACTCGAAGTCGAGCCACGGCGCGATCGCCCCCAAGTAGCCGACGCGCACCGTGTCGTCGGTGGAGGCGGACCCGCGCGCGGCGTCGGCGGCGCGACGAAAGGCCGCGAAGTCGACGCCGTTACCGATCACTTCCACGCGCGCGTGCGAGCCGCGCACGCGTACCGCATCGTCGCGCAGGCGCGCGGCACTCACCACCACCGCGTCCGCGGCACGGAACGCGTCGTCGCGGTAGGCGCGCGCCCATTCGGGCGCGCCCGGAAAGTCGCCGTGGGCGTCGTTGCAGTCGTACACGAGTCGCCGCGGCTCGAGAGCGCGCGCGACCGGCAAGGCATATATGTTCGAGAATACGAAAACGCTCTCGGCCGGCCGGACGCCGGCGGCGTCGAGGTGTGCGCGCACGCGCCGCACCGCGATCGCGTCGACCGCTCGCCGTGCCGGCGCGCGGTCGAGGAGCGCGCGCAGGGGGCCGCGCCCGGGAATGGACTTCACGAACGGTACGGTGGCGACACGGATCCCGTCGACGGAACGCAGATCGAAGCGGTTCTCGCGCCCCTTGACGTAGGGCTCGAAGAAGACGACGTCGACGCCGTGCGGGCGCCGCAGCACGATTTGCTGCTTGCGCGTGCGCAGGTACTCCCACTTGATCTCGGCGAACCAAACGACGTTCATGCGTTGTGCGGGCCATCCCGTGCGGCTGCCGCCACGACACACCCGCGGCGCGCACGTGGTCGCACTCTATCACGGGGCCCGGGCGGTCCCAACAGATATGTGGTCGGCACGCCGCGTGTTCCTCTAGAATCGCGACATGGCGCCCGATCTTCCCACCGTTGGCTTCGTCGTCGATGATCTCGGTCACGGCGGCGCGCAGAAACAGCTCGTGCTCTTGGCCGAGGCGCTGCGCCCGCGCTTTGCAACCCGCGTGTATGCTCTCTCCCCGGTCGACGCGCCGCACGGGCCCCGGCTGCGCGCACGCGGCGTTCCGGTGACGGCGTTTCCCCGCCGCTCGGGGCTCGACTTCGAACGTCTGCAAGGGCTGACGCGGGCGCTCGCCGCCGACCGCGTCGACGTCGTGCACGGATTCCTCGACGCATCGGACATCTACGCGTTCCTGGCCGGCCGCCGGATCGGGAAGCCGGTCGTGCTCTCGCTGCAGAGCGACCGACTCCAGCTCAAGGGCGCGCGGGGACGGGTGCTGCGCTGGATGCACCGTCATGCCGACGCGGTGACGGTGAACTCGGAGGCGGGACGAGACTACCTCGTCGAACGAGTGCGCGTCGCGCGCGATAGCGTGCACGTCGTTCGCAACATCGCCGACGTCTTCGCCGGCCCGCGCGGCGGCGAGCCCACCCCGCCCGTGGTCGGATGCGTGGGACGTCTGGTTGCGCTCAAGCGCTTCGACGCGGCGGTACGCGCGCTGCCGGAGGTGCGCGCACAGGTGCCCGGAACGCGGCTCGAGTTGGTGGGAGACGGACCCGCCCGCGAGGAGCTGCGCGCGTTGAGTGCGAGCCTCGGCGTCGGCGACGCCGTCGCCTTCGCGGGTGCCGTGGACGACGCGACCCCGCTCATCGCGCGCATGTCGTGCCTCGTGCTGCCGTCCGCCTTCGAGGGGCTTCCCAACGCCGCGCTCGAGGCGATGGGGTGCGGGATCCCGGTGGTCGCCTCGCCGGTGGGAGACCTGGCGTCGATCATCGTCGACGGGTCGACCGGTGTGGTGGTTCGCGATACTGCGCCCGCCACCCTCGCCGCCGGCATCGTGCGTGCGCTCACCGATCGATCGCTGCGCGAGCGGTCCCGCCAAGACGGTCCGCGCGCGATTCGCGAGCGCTTCTCGCCCGAGGTTCCCCTTTCCGTGCTCATCCCGCTGTACGACCGCCTGTGCAAGCGAACGGGCGCCGCCGCCTTGAAGGCGACGACGCCCGTCCTTGGAGAATAGGAATGCGTGTCTTGGGTTTCGCGTTTACGCACCTGCCGGGCGGAGGCGTTAGCCGTCCTCGCGCTCGAGCTGCTCCTTCATCTCCCGAATCTCTCTCTTGAGATCGTCGATCTCGTCGCGCAACGATTCGCGATCGACGTGCACGCGCGGGGCTCGGGGCGCGCGCGGCGTGTGACGCCACTCGCGGAACATCGGCGCCTCGCCGCGGAAGAACGAGAACTCCTGCTCGTCCATCGTCGCCTTGAGCGATTGCGACTTGCCGTGGCGCAGCACGCTGATCGTGAACTCGTCGCCCTCGTCGAAGTCGCGGACGGCGTCGCGCAGGTCGCCGATGTCGGTGACCTTCTCGTCGCCGATCTTCTGGATGACGTCGCCGGCCTTGACCCCCGCCTTGGCGGCGACCGACTCGTCTTCGACCCCCAGCACCAGGATGCCTTCCTTGGCGCCGAAGTACGAGGCCAGCTCGTCGTTCTCGATCTCGTGGGCCTCG
>DASPGK010000087.1:0-10484 GCA_035620655.1 Candidatus Krumholzibacteriia bacterium | reverse complement strand
CGATCTCGCGCATGACGGCTTGGGCGTTGGAGTCGTAGTAGTACATGATGTCCTCGGACGGCTCCGCGGTCTGGATGGCCCCGTCACCCGTCAGGTCGGCCTGGACGTGCACCGTGTCGCTCTGCGCGGCCAAGACCCCCTGGATGCCCTGCTCGGCGGGGTCGGATCCGGCCGGACGCAGCTCGGTGACCATGACCGAGAGGCCCGCGCGCGCGTTCATCTGCTGGTTCGCGCGCGTCGACGTGCTGCCGTAGATGCGCGTGGTCGAGAAGAACACCTGGTTGACGACGAGCAGGACGATCCCGAGGATGATCACGGTAACGACGAGCTCGACCAAGGTGATGCCCCGGTTGTCCGAGAACGCGTTGCGAATCTTCCGTGCATGCTTGCTCATGGTATTACCGGTCCGAGAGTCGGTTGATGATCTGGACGAGCCGCGGGGTTCCGCGCTCGGTCCACGACACGCTAACCGTGATCTGGTCGAGTGTCGGACTAATGCTTTGAACGTCGCGCACCCACGTGTAGTTGTCGACCGTACCGGTGTCGGTTACGGCGACGCCGAATCCCAGACTCTTGGTCTCTTCCATCTGCAGAGTGGCGATCGTGATCGCCTCGGTGTAGCGGCCCGAGTCGAACACGTCTTGCTGCGCGCGCGTCTGCACGAATGCGAGCGGCAGCAGTCCGATGGTCAAGATGACCAGGGCCACCATCAACTCGACGAGGCTGAAGCCTTCTTGGCGATGGTGCGCGTTCGCCACGCGTTTAGTAACCATGGCTGGCAACTCCCGTGGGTGAAAGGCTGACGTCCGTCGAGTTGGACGGACCATCGATCGCGATGTCGACGGCGTCGGCCAATCCCCACGCATAAAAGTTGGGGTCGTCGCTCGCGTTGAAGGTCACGCCGCTTTGCGCCGGCGTGGTCCGGAATACGGTCCCACCGCCGTTGACGATCTGATACTGATCCGCGCTGAATACCATGGTGATGGTTTCGCGGCGCGAGATGGCAAGCGAGCGAGCGAGGTAACAGTCGGTGATCAGCTGATTCCGCGCTCCGACCACACGCGTTCGTTTGAGGTAGCCCGAGAACGAAGGCACCGCGATGGCGGCCAGTATGCCGACCACCGCGACGACGATCATGAGCTCCATGAGCGTGTAGCCTGCTTGGCTCAGTCTGTTGCGCGACTTACACATAGATTACCCCCGGTCCCACCGCTGCAATCCATGTGCCACGTCGCGGGATACGCTTTTCGCCCGTTCCGGCCCCCTTGGAAGAATCTGCGACCACTTCTGGAAGACCGCCGGGTGAAATCGCGCGCATCGGCTAATGCAAACTGCGGAGGGCTCGCACGGGGCCAAATCGTGGGAAATAGTTGCCCGAGAAACGGCGTGGCGCGTGCGATCGCCCTATATAAGGAGCGCGACGCGACGTCGAAACGACGCGATGCAATTCGCAACGATGAGGAGTAATGCGCGCGTCGCTACGAGCGCGGCGTGTACTTCTTGCGGGCCATCTGAAAGCGGTCGTGTGTGCGTGTGTACTCCATGCCGCCCAAGCGCCCGAGCGCGCGGAACAAGTCGTAGTCGACCTTGCCGTCGGTGATGACCCGGTCGTCGACATGGAGTAGGACAATTTTGCCGATCACGAGCGCCCCGCCGCCCACGCCGTCGGGCCCGACCTGGACGATCTCGTAGCGCTCGCATTCGAAGTGGATGGGCGACTCCGCCAGGCGCGGGGCCTTCACCCGTTCGGCCGGCACCGGGGTGAGCCTCGCCTCCGCGAACTCACTCACACCGTGGGGGTAGTCGGTGGCAGTCTCGTTCATCGCCTCGGCCAGCTCTTCCGGTACCACGTTGACCACGAAGTCGCCGGTCGCTTCGATGTTGACCAGCGTGTCCTTCTTCTTCCCCGTCACGGCGTGCCGGCCGGGGGCGAAACACAGGGTGGGCGGTTCGGTGGAGATGGCGGTGAAGAACGAGAAGGGGGCCAGGTTGGGGACGCCCTCGCGCGAGATGGTCGACACCCACGCGATCGGGCGCGGCACGATGCACCGGATCAGCCAGGGGTAGAACTCTTGCTTGCGAGTCGTGGCCGGGTCGATGATCATGCTGCCGCTTCGCGTCGCGACGCGCGCATTAGTACTGCCAGCTGTACGGGTAGTTGGCGTCATCGATGGTGGCACACACCTTCGCCACCTTGAGCGGGCGGAAGGTGTCCACCATGACCGCAAGCTCGCCGGTTTCCTTGGCACCCAGCGACTGCTCGAGCAACCCCGGCTGCGGACCGTGCGGAATGCCGTACGGGTGCAGCGTGATCGATCCCACGCCGATGCCCTTGCGGCTCATGAAGCTCCCGTCGACGTAGTAGATCACTTCGTCGCTGTCCACGTTGGAGTGCGCGTACGGGATCGGCACGGCACCCTCTTCGAAGTCGAAGGGACGCGGGCAGAACGAGCACAGCACGTAGCCCGGACCGGTGAAGGTGAGGTGCGTCGGGGGCGGCAAATGCACGCGCCCCACCTTCGACATGTAGTCCTTGATATTGAAAATCCACGGATAGTAGAAGCCGTCGTAGCCCACCAGGTCGAACGGGTGCTGGCCCCACAGGTATTCCTGGATGCCGTCGCGCAGCCGGATGTGCATCGGGAACTCGCCCGGCTTGTCCATCGCCTCCACGAACTCGGGGGTACGAATATCGCGCTCGCAGTAGGGCGCGTCCTCGAGCAGCTGGCCGTACTGGTTGCGGTACGACTTGGGCCAGTCGACGGGGCCCGACGATTCGACGAAGAACACGCGGTTGTCGTCGCTCTCGAACGTCATCTTGTGAATCACGCCGCGCGGAATGACGACGTAATCGCCCTCGCCGAACGCGAGGCGACCGAACATGCTATCCAGAACGCCGCGCCCCTTGTGGACGAAGTGCACCTCGTCGCAGGTGGCGTTCTTGTAGAAGAAATCGCTCGCGCCGCGCACGGGACTCGTGGTGCCGAGGATCACGTCGGCGTTGAACATCATGGGGCGGCGGCCGGTCAGCCAGTTGCCCTCCGGCTTCAGGTCGAAGGTCTTCAAATGACGATGACGATGCTCGGCCTCGAGCGGCTCGAGGGTGACGGGGCGGAACTTCCCCACTTTCGCGACACGCGTCGGCATGTGCACGTGGTAGACGTTGGAATAGATGTCCGAGAAACCGAGGCGGCTGATGTGCTCTTCGTAGTAGTGCTTCCCTTGCGGGCTCTTGAAGACGGTGTGCCGCCGGTGCGGAATCTTGCCTCGCTGGATGTAGATCGGCATAGTACTGACTCCTTATAGCGTCCCGCGGCGCGCTTGCTCGCGCTCGATCGACTCGAAGAGCGCCTTGAAGTTTCCCTTCCCGAACGAGCGCGCGTTCTTGCGCTGGATCAACTCGAAAAACAGCGTCGGGCGGTCCTGCACCGGCTTGGTGAACAACTGCAGCAGGTAGCCGCTGTCGTCGCGGTCGACCAGGATGCCCAGCTTGCGCAGGGTCGGAATCTCTTCGTCGATGTCGCCCACGCGCTTGGGCAGCTCGTCGTAGTACGAGCCCGGCACGGTCAAGAACTCGGCGCCATTGGCGGTGAGCTGCTTGATGGTCCCGATGATGTCGTTGGTCGACATCGCGATGTGCTGCACGCCGGCTCCGGAGTTGAACTCGACGTATTCCTGGATCTGCGACTTCTTCAGCCCCGACGCGGGCTCGTTGATGGGCATCTTGACGTTCTCGTTGTCGTCCGCGACCACCACCGAGCGCAGTGCCGTGTACTCGGTCGATATGTCCTTGTCGTCGACCGTCCATAGTCTGTGGAAGCCGAAGATGTTCTCGTAGAAGCGAACCACGTCTTCCATCTCGCTGTCGGGCTGGTTGCCGACGATATGGTCGATGAACAAAAGGCCCGTTTGCCTGACTTCGCCGCGCGACTTCGCCGGCGCGTAGCCGGGGAGGAACACGCCTTTGTATCCCTCGCGCTGCACGAAGGTGTGGGTCACGTCGCCGTAGGTGTGAATGCCGGAGAGAATCACCTTGCCGCCTTCGTCTTCCATCGTGCGCGGCTCGAACCAGTTCTTCGCCCCGTGCTTGGTGGTGTGCTCCCACGCCTTGACCGCGTCGTCCACCGCGAACGCGATGTCAGTCGCACCATCCCCATGCTTCGCAAGCAGGTTGTTGAGCGACGAACTGGGCGTGTACGGCGTATTGAGAACGAAGGTGACGTGGTTCTGGCGCAGGACGTAGCTCGCGGTCTGGCGGTCTCCCTGCTCCAACCCGCGATACCCCACGAGGTCGAAGCCGAAGACCGACTGATAATAGACAGCCGCTTGCTTGGCATTCCCGACCGCAAACGTCACATGGTCGAAGCCGAGCAGCTTGAAAGGCGGTTTCATTAGAGGATGTGCCTCCTGGAAATGTCGTCGGTATTGTTCGCTTGAGCGGGGGTCCGGCCGGCCCGCGTGATACCGGCATTGTAGGCGGTTTGGGAGGAGAAATCAACGCGAGGCGATCACGCGAACGCCCGCATGTTGACCGCCTCGCGGCGCGCGCCCCAGGTGCCCGGTTTGGCTTCGAAGCGCCCGGGGATCTGCGTTCCACATTTCTTGCAGCACCCGCGCGAGTCGAGGTTCCAGGCCGTCAATCGATACCAGTCGCGGCCGATGAGCGTCGTGCCGCATTTCGGGCAGTAGGTGCTGCTCCCGGATTCGTCGTGGACGTTCCCGACGTAGACGTAGCGCAGCCCTTGCTTGAGCGCGATGTCGCGCGCGCGCGTCAAGGTCTCGGGCGGGGTGGGCGGCTTGTCGAGCATCATGAAGTCGGGGTGGAAGGCGGTGAAGTGGAGCGGTACGTCGAGCCCCAAGTGCTCGCGGATCCACGCGCACTCGGCCTCGATCTCGTCGCTGGAATCGTTCTCGCCGGGGATCAGCAGGGTCGTGATCTCGAACCACACGCTGGTCTCGCGCTTCAAATACACGAGCGTGTCCAGCACCGTCTTCAAGTCACCCTTGCACACGCGCCAGTAGAAGTCCTCGGTGAAGCCCTTCAAGTCGACGTTGGCCGCGTCCATGTAGCGATAGAACTCGCGGCGCGGTTCGTCGCAGATTTCGCCCGCGGTCACCGCCACCGTGAGAATACCCCGCTCGTGGCACGCTTTGGCGACGTCGATTGCGTACTCCATGAACACGACGGGGTCGTTGTAGGTGAAGGCGACGCTGCGGCAGCCGGTCTCGACCGCCGCGCGCGCGATCGCTTCGGGGGTGGCTTCCTCGGAAAGCGTTTCCACCTCACGCGACTTGGAAATATCCCAGTTCTGGCAGAATTTGCAGGCCAGGTTGCACCCCGCCGTCCCGAACGACAGCACCGCGGAACCGGGCAAAAGGTGATTGAGCGGCTTCTTTTCGATGGGGTCGATGCAGAAGCCGCTCGAACTCCCGTACGTCGTTAGAACTATGGCGTCGCCCTCGCGGGCGCGGACGAAGCACATACCGCGCTGGCCCTCCCGCAGCTTGCAGAAGCGCGGGCAGACATCGCACTGGACCCGGCCGTCGTCGAGGAGGTGCCAATATCTTGTGGAAACCGTGTGATTCATGTCCGTCTGAACTGTCTAATAGCAACAGCGGTGGGCATGTGCCGCCATTTTCCAAGTCTGATTGACCCCGCGCCCAACCGGGGGGCATACTGCCCAGGACTATAGCACCGCACCCCCGCCGCGGAGGCTCTAGAATGGTGTTCGACGCCCATATCCACTTCTTCGGGCGCGAGTTCTACGCGTTCCAGGCCACCTTTGTCCCGCGCGAGGACCCCGAGACCGTGCTCGGGCGCGTCCGCGCCGGCGGTCTCGAGATTCCCGGCCCCGATCCGAAGGTGCACGCCGCGCGCTGGATCGCCGAGCTCGACAAGAACCGCATCGACCGCGCGGTCTTGTTCGCCTCGTGTCCTACCGAAATGAAGTCGGTGGGCGAGGCGGCCGCAAGCCACCCGCGGCGATTGTTTCCCTACACCGTCATCAACCCGACCGCGCCGGCTACCCTGCAGGCCCTGGAGTCCATGCAGAGCACGTACCACTTCAAGGGCGTGCTGCTGTTTCCCTCCATGCACGAGTTCTCAATCGGGTCGCCCGAAGTGGCGAAGGTGATCGAGGTCGCGAAGCGGCACCACTTGGTCGTGTTCGTCCACTGCGGCAAGCTGCGCGTGAACGTGCGCAAGCTGGTCGGTCTGAACGCCGATTTCCCCGCCGAGAGGAGCCGGCCGCGCGATCTGATCCCGGTCGCGCGCGCCAATCCCGACGTGCGCTTCGTGGTGCCGCACTTCGGCTCGGGCTGGTTCGAAGAAGCGCTCGCGCTGGGCGCGACGTGTCCCAACGTCTACACCGACACCGCGGGGTCGAACGCCTGGATCTTGGAGCACGACCCGCCGCTCTCGCTGGCCGAAGTGTTCCAGGCGGCGCGCGTCTCCTTCGGCGTCGATCGTATGCTCTTTGGGTCGGATTCGGGAGTGTTTCCGCGCGGCTACCGCGCCGACGTGCTAACCGCCCAGCAAGAGACGATGCGCGCGGCCGGCTTCAGTAACGACGAGCAGCGGATGGTGCTGGGCGGAAATCTCACCCGGCTGCTCGAAGTCTAGCGATACAGCGCCTTGATCGCTCCCCACGTGGTGACCGCCGCGGGCAACGCCTGCCGGCGCAGCGTCCCGCGAATCTCTCCGGTCGGGTAGTATTCGCTGTGGACGTTCACGTACAATTCCTCATTGCGAAGCTCGGCGATGTCTTGCGCGCTGGGTGCCTCCCACGTCCCGATCTTGGGCGTGCCCAGCGGCAAGAAGATCAAGACGGTGTCGTCCGCGCGGTGGACGTGCGCCATGTACTCGGGGCTCGATAGGTTGTCGTAGGTAACGACGTAGTCGATGGCGGAGAGGTCCGCGCGCAGGGTGAAGGTGGCAGCGCCGGTGGCCGGCGAGCCCACGCGGGCGCCCGAGAGACTCGCGACGAAGACCTCGTCGGCATGCGCCGACGCGAGCGGAAGGACCAGCACGATGACGAACAGCACGGAGCGCAGCCGCATGGCGACTCCTTTCGGGACCTCGATAATAGCACAGGCGGGCGCGGCGTGAAGCCGTTCGACGCGGCCGTGGTCGGCTTGGGTGCCATGGGCAGCGCCGCGCTGTGTCACCTCGCGCGCCGCGGCGCGCGCGTGGTGGGCTTCGACGCGTACACGCCGCCGCACGCGCTGGGCTCGTCGCACGGCGAGACGCGCATGATCCGCGAGGCCTACTACGAAGACGCGCGCTACGTCCCGCTCCTGCGCCGCGCATACGCCCTCTGGCACGACCTCGCGCGCGACGCGGCAACCGAGCTCATCGTCGAAACGGGCGGGATCTTCGCGGGCCCGCCGGACGCGGAGCTGGTCGCGGGGGTGGAGCGCGCGGGTCGCGAACACGGCATTGCGGTCGAGCGGCTCGACGGTGCCGCGCTCGCGGCGCGCGCGCCGTGGCTTCGATTGCCGAGCGACATGGTCGCGTTGAGCGAGGCGCGCGCGGGGCTCCTTCACCCCGAGCGGTGCATCGACGCGCACCTTCGGCTGGCCGTGGCCGCGGGGGCCAGCATCCACGCGGATGAATCCGTGATCGCTTGGCGCGCGAGCGGCGATGGCGTGGTCGTAGAAACGAAATCGGGGCGCTACCCAGCAGCTCGATTGATTCTCTGCGCGGGCGCGGGCATGACGGCGTGGCTGGCGGACGCGGGGGTCGCGGCGACGGTCACGCGGCAACCGATGTTCTGGTTCACGAACGGCCGCGACGCGGCGTCACTCAACCAAGTGTGGGCGATTCAAATCGACGGCGAGCGCTTGCTGTACGGATTCCCCGACGTGGGAGGCGGGCTCAAGGCGGCCATCCACTACGGCGGCGCGCCCACCACGTGGCAGTCGGTCGATCGCGCGGTGTCCGCCGACGAGGCCCGCGAGACCGCGGACCTGCTGGCGCGCTTTCTCCCCGGCGTCCACGGCGACCTCTTGCGCGCGGTCGCGTGCATTTACACGAATACGAAGGACCACCACTTCGCGATCGACGCCCACCCCGCGCACGCGAACGTGCTCGTCGTGAGCGCGTGCTCGGGCCACGGCTTCAAGTTCGCGAGTGCGATCGGAGAGGCGTCGTCGCAGTGGGCGCTGGACGGTGCCTGGAAGCTGGACCTCTCGCTCTTCTCACTCGACCGGCTGCGCGCCGGTCCATAGCCGCCACTCGCCGCCGCGCTGCAGGACGCGCATCGTCTCCGCGGCGTCTTGGCGCAGCGCACGCACCACCACGCCGCGCAGGAGTGTAATGGGCGCGTCGCCGCTCATGAGCAGCGCGTAGAGCCCGCGCTTCTTGGGGAAGTAGTCGAGGGTCACTTCTTCGTCGATCGGAATCCCCGCCGCCTCTTTCGCCACTTCGATCGCGCGTGAGAAGCCGCCCACCTCGTCGACGAGCTTGCGCTCCTTGGCCTGCCGGCCCGTCCACACGCGGCCCTCCGCGTAGCCGCGCAATTCTTCGACCGGGATGTTGCGCGCCTTGGAGATCTCGGCCAGCCACTGATCCACCGATTGGTGGTGGTGGGCCTCGATGCGTTTCCACTGCGCCTGGTCGAAGTCGTGCACGGTCGACCACAAGAGCGCGTTGGGCCCTTTGGTCACCGAGTCGAAGGTGATGCCGATCTTGTTCCACGCCCCCGCGATGTTGAGCTTGCCATAGATCGACCCGATCGAGCCCGTGATGGTCAGCGAGTCGGCGACGATCTTGGTGGCGGGATACGCGATGGCGTAGCCGCCCGACGCCGCGACATCGCCCATCGACACCACGATCGGTTTCTCGGCCGCGATCTTGCCCACTTCGCGCGCGATAATCTGACTGGCGAGGCTCTCGCCGCCCGGGCTGTCGACGCGCAGCACCACCGCGTCCACGCGGTCGTCGTCGGCCGCGGCGCGCAGATTCTCGACCACCGTCTCGTGGCCCATCATGATGCCCAGGCCGGGGTCGGTGCGGCTCTCGCGCCCGCCGATGAACCCGTACGCGTGCACCACCGCGATGCGGCTCTTGCCCTTGAGGCCGACGTCGGCGCGCAGGACGTCGCCGTACTCGGCACTGGTGACGACGGGCAGCTCGTCCTCGTCGCTCAGGCGCTTCTCCAGCTCGTCCCAATACACCACGCCGTCGATGAGTCCGACTTGCTTGGCTTCCTCGGGCGTGAAGAGCGCGTGGTCCATGCATGCGACCAGCGAGTCCATAGACAACCCGCGGTCGCGCGAGATCGCGCCCAGCTCGACTTCCCAGACTTCCTGCAGCAGCCACCCCGTCATCTCGCGATTCTCCGGCGACATGCTGTCGCGCTGGAACGGCTCCGCGGCGGTCTTGTACTCGTCGATCTTGTGGAGATTCTGGTGCACGCCGAGCTTGTCGAGCGTGCCCTTGTAGAACGATTCCACCGCGCCGTACCCGGTGAAGGTCAGGTCGGCCACGTTGGGCATGAAGATCGAATCGCACGCGGCGGCCAGGTAGAGCGAATTGCGGTCGAGGTCGTCGGAGAAGGCGATCACCGGCTTACCGCTCTCGCGCACGCGCGCGATCGACGTGCGCAGTTCGCCCAGCGACGCGAGCCCCAGTGAGTTGCTGGAGGAGATCTTCATCACCACGCCCGCGAGGCGTTCGTCGGCGGCCGCCTTCTCGAGGTTGACGAGGAGTTCGGCCAGCGTTTCCGGCTCGGCGAAGATCGAGCCCGCGATCGACTCGGGCTCGTCGTAAGGCGGGATCTCGCCGTACAAATCGATCACGAGCCACGACCCGTCGGTTACGTGCACCGTGGTATCGCCGCTCGTGAACAGCGCGGTCATGACACCCAGGCCGAAGAACAAGACGAAGGCGAGCAGCACCTGCGCCACCAACACCGCGAGTACCATCTTGAAGAAGTTCATCGCACAATCCCTTTCGATTCGCGCGCGGTTACGATTCCGACGACGATTCCGCCGGGCCGCGCAAGAAGGTGGCGTAGATGTCCCAAACCGTAATGAACAACGCGGCCACCACCGGCCCGATGATGAAGCCGATCGGGCCCATCAGCATGATGCCGCCCAGCGTGGACAACAGCACGATCAACTCGGGGAGCTTGGTGTCGCGCCCGACCAGGCGCGGCCGAATCACGTTGTCGACACTGCCCACGATCACGGCGCAGAACGCGAACAATAGCAAGCCGGCGGCGATGTGACCGCTCAATATGAGGTAGAGAACGCCCGGCAGCCACACCACGGTGGCCCCCACGCCGGGCACCAACGCGGCTACTCCCATGAGCGTTCCCCAGAACACCGCGCCCTTGATGCCCGCGATGGAGAACGCGAGGCCGCCCAACACACCCTGGATGACGCCGATCACGATCGAGCTAACCAGCGACGCGCGCGTCACCGCGACGAAGCGATCGACAATGAGCGTGCTCTCTTCCTTGGACAGCGGCAAATAGGAG
>DASPGK010000086.1:0-14376 GCA_035620655.1 Candidatus Krumholzibacteriia bacterium | reverse complement strand
CCTGTTGGACGGCAAGGGGCTATTCGCCGCCGTCCGCGAGATCATCGACCGCAACATCACCACCAACAACGAGTACCAGATCACCGACGCCCTCCAGCTCATGATCGGCCGGGGGGTCGTGTTCGCCCCCTTCGCCATCGACGAGTGGTTCGACTGCGGAAAACCCGAAGCGATGCTTGAAACCAATCGAAAATTGTTGAAGAATGGCCCCAGCACGCCCCCCATCGAGGGTTCGATCATCATCCCGCCGGTGTCCATTTCGCCGGGCGCCGAGATCGTGAACTCCATCATCGGGCCGTACGTGTCGATCGCCGAGCGGTGTGTCATTCACTCCTCGGTCGTGCGCGATTCCGTCATCGCGGAGGGTGCGTCGGTCACCGACGCGTTGCTCGAATCGAGCCTGGTGGGCGCCAACGCGGTGATTCGCGGGGGCTTCAAGAAGCTCGACGTCGGAGACTCGAGCGAAATTAGCTTCAAGTAGAGGAGAAACGATGGGCGCGAAGAGACTGTTTACTTCCGAGTCGGTGACGGAAGGTCATCCCGACAAGATCGCCGACCAGATTTCCGACTCGGTCCTGGACGCGATCATTTCCCAGGACCCCAAGTCGCGCGTGGCGTGCGAGACCCTGGTGACCACCGGGCTGGCCTTCGTGGCCGGCGAGATCACCACCGAGGCCTACGTCGACATTCCCTCGCTCGTACGCAGCGTCATCAAGGACATCGGCTACACCGACGCGACTTTCGGCTTCGACTGCCACACCTGCTCGGTGATCACGTCGATCGACGAGCAGTCGCCCGACATCTCGATGGGCGTCGACCGCGAGGGCGCCGGCGACCAGGGCATGATGTTCGGCTACGCGTGCCGCGAGACCGAAGTGATGATGCCCCTGCCCATCTTCCTCGCGCACCGCATGTCGGAGCGTTTGGCGTGGGTGCGGCGCAACGAGGCGTCGTGCGCGTACTTGCGGCCGGACGGCAAGACCCAGGTGACGGTCGAGTACATCGACGGCAAACCGTACCGCATCGACACCGTGGTGGTCTCGACGCAGCACTCCGAAGACGTCAAGGACGAGACCATTCGCAAGGACATGGACGAAAAAGTGGTGCGGCCGGTCTTGAAGAAGTACGGGTTCCCGGGCGACGGCTATCGCCTGCTGGTCAATCCGACTGGGCGCTTCGTGCAGGGCGGCCCCAAGGCCGACTGCGGCTTGACCGGGCGCAAGATCATCGTCGACACCTACGGCGGCATGGGCAGCCACGGCGGCGGCGCGTTCTCGGGCAAGGATCCGAGCAAGGTGGACCGCAGCGCCTCGTACGCAGCGCGCCACATCGCGAAGAACCTGGTCGCCGCCGGACTCGCCGAGGAGTGCGAGCTCCAGATCGCGTACGCGATCGGCGAGAAGGACCCGGTCTCCGTGATGGTCGATTCGTTCGGGACCGGCAAGCTGTCGGACGAGAAGCTCACGGGCATCGTGCGCGAGACCTTCGACCTGACT
Organism: Candidatus Krumholzibacteriia bacterium; assembly: GCA_035620655.1. Classification (GTDB taxonomy): domain Bacteria; phylum Krumholzibacteriota; class Krumholzibacteriia; order WVZY01; family JAKEHA01; genus JAKEHA01. Next base: position 12,880 of record DASPGK010000086.1, on the reverse strand, counting down.
CCCAAGGGCATCATCGAGCGCCTGAAGCTGCGCCGCGGCATCTATCGCAAGACCGCCGCGTACGGGCACTTCGGCCGCGACGACAAGGAGTTCACCTGGGAGCACACCGACTTCGTAGACGAACTGAAACGGCGCGCGTAATCAAAGAAAGGAACGAGATCCAGAATGAAGTACGACATCAAGGACATCGGGCTCGCCACCGTCGGTAAAGATCGCATCGAGTGGGCGGACGACCGCATGCCGGTCCTGCGCAGCATCCGGGATCGCTTCCAGAAAGAGAAGCCGCTCAACGGCGTGCGCATCGTCGCGTGCCTGCACGTAACCACCGAGACCGCCAACCTCATGCGCACGCTGCAAGCGGGCGGGGCGCAGGCGGGGCTGTGCGCGTCGAACCCACTCTCCACTCAGGACGACGTCGCGGCCAGCCTGGTGGCGGACTACCAGATTCCCGTGTTCGCGATCCACGGCGAGGACAACGACACCTACTACAAGCACATCAACATGGCGCTCGACCTCAAACCGCAGATCACCATGGACGACGGCGCCGACCTCGTCTCGACGCTCCACTCGAGCCGCGACGACGCGCTCAAGGGTGTGTTCGGCGGAACCGAAGAGACCACCACGGGCGTCATTCGCCTGCGCAGCATGCAAAAGGAAGGCGTTCTGAAGTACCCGATCGTCGCGGTCAACGACGCCATCACCAAGCACTTCTTCGACAACCGCTACGGCACCGGCCAGAGCACCATCGACGGAATCCTCCGCGCCACCAACGTGCTGTTGAGCGGGTCGACCCTGGTGGTGGCCGGGTACGGCTGGTGCGGCCGCGGTGTCGCCACACGCGCGCGCGGCATGGGGGCCAACGTGATCGTGGTCGAAGTCGACCCGGTCAAGGCGCTGGAAGCGGTCATGGACGGCTATCGCGTCATGCCCGGCGAGGAAGCGGCCGCCATCGGCGACGTGTTCGTCACGCTGACCGGCAACATCGCGGTCATCCGACGCGAGCACTTCGAGCGCATGCAGGACGGCGCCATCGTGTGCAACTCGGGCCATTTCAACGTCGAGATCGAGATCGAAGAGCTCGAGAAGATGGCGGTCAAGAAGAAGCGCGTGCGCAAGGACGTCGACCAGTACACGCTCAAGAACGGCAAGCGCATCAACATCCTGGGCGAAGGGCGCTTGATCAACCTGGCCGCGGCCGAAGGCCACCCCGCGTCGGTGATGGACATGAGTTTCGCCAACCAGGCGCTGGCCGCGGAGTACATGGTGAGCCACCACGGCTCGCTCAAACCCGAAGTGATCCCGGTGCCGGAGCGCATCGACCGCGAGATCGCGCGCTTGAAGCTGGTCTCGATGGGCTATCAGATCGACGTGCTCACCGACCAGCAGAAGCGCTATCTGGCCAGCTGGGAGCAGGGGACCTAGCGGGGTCGCGACAAGCATTCGCGCAACGAAGCGCCGTCGACGTCGGTAGTCGGCGGCGCTTTTTCTTACTCCTTGGCGGCGGCTTCGTCGAGGCGCTTGATCTCGAGGGGCGAGAGCTTGTTGGGGTCCAGTCCGGCGGCCATGCACAGACCCACGAGGTAGGGAATGGCCGGTACCGGACCCGCGCAGTGCGCGTGCTTCAGGGCTTCGGGGACGGGGCCGGATTCGGAATAGTCCTCCCACGCCACCCGCTTCTTCGTGACCCACAAGTGACCGCGCGCGGAGAGCCACACGCGCCAGCTGGGGAAGTCGCTGGTAATGCGCCCGCCGGGGACGACGAGGCCGGTGCTGTCGGAGTGGAGGTCGATCTCTTCGCCCTCCGTCTTGGCCAGGGCGACGGCGGCGAGCTGGAGGGGGGACGCGGAGTCGCGGTAATGCGCGACGGTGGCGGGGTCGAGCTCGAGGATCACGGCAATGTCCTTCGCGAGCGGACGCTTGCGCGTCCACACCTTGAGCGCCGCGTTCCACTGCGAGGTCGGGTCGGAGATGACCTCCGCGACGAAAGAGTCCAACTGCGGCGGATCGCGCCGGCCGCGATAGATCTCCTCGGCGTCGTAGCGCGTGCTGCACTTCGCGCACGTCTCGTGGCCGAGCACGGGTGCGCCCGTCTCAATGTACTTTTCGGAGGTCGCGCGTCGCACCGGGTCCTTGGTATGCAACGCGCCGCATTTCCCGCACTGCCAGTAGCCACTGGTCATACGCGGCTAGGATAGCACAGCAGCGCTGCCCGCGAGCATCAGTCTTTCTCGCTCTTCTCGACGATCCGGAACGACGCCTGCCGGAACGTTTCGGACTGCGCGAGCTCGTCCTTGACGCGCACGATGAAGTCGTACAGACCGGGCTTCAGGTTCTCGCTCTTGATGGTGATGTGGAGCGGTTCGGTCGCGTTGTAGCCGGATCCGTCGAAGCGCGACGCGAACACGGTCGGACTGCCGCCGAAGCGTTCCAGGATGCTCTTCTTGTCGTCCGAGCTCGGTACCACTCGGTACTCCACCTCGTAGTCGGAGAGCCCGCGTTCGTCGAGCGATAGCTCGTACACCTCGAAGTAGACCGGCACCGGAGTTCCCAACGCGTAGCGACGAATCGGGTGTGGGACCACCTCCAGCGGCCCGCGCGCGAAGGGCGACAGCTCGCCCGTGGCCGCGATCTTCTGGGCGAACAACACGTCGCTGAGCGCGAGCGCGTCGTCGAAATTGCGCGCCGAGACGTTGGTGCGATAGGCCGACGCGGTCTTCTCGTCGAGGTCCGACATGTTGACGGCCACCCGGTAGTAGCCGCGGGGGAGCGAGAACACGATCTGGGCCGGCATCAAACGCGCGCCATCGGCGCGCGCGAGCGTCGACGGAAGCGAGATGTCTCGTTTCTGCTTATCGACGACACGATAGCGTTCGTCCATGACGATCGCTTCTGCGTGGTACGAGCGGGCCGGAACGGATTTGCCCGGCACCGGCTTGACCGGGAACTCCAGGTTCACTTCGACCCGATTGACACCGTCGCCGCCGCGGAACTGGTCGACCCCGAAGTAGAACGTGAACGCGGTCTTCGCGAAATTGAACGGGTACGACGACGGCGTGTCCTCGAGGACGCCCTCGAAGTTGGCCGCGTACTCGCGGGCTTCGTCCTGGTAGAACACCTCCGAGGGGTTGGAAGGGAGGTTGCGCTCGTAGTCGGGGCTGGCGATCTCGTCGATGTTCTCGCTGGTGCCGTGGACGCGCGGCCGCAGCGGCGTGTCTTGCGGGAGGCCTTTGAACAACTCGTCGAGCGTGCCCCAGCGGCGACCGGTGTCGTTGATCTCGGGGGCTTCGTAGAACTCGAGGTACTGCGGCGGTATCTGCTCCTGGATGGTCTCCTCGGCGTCGTAGGTCAGGAACTCCATCAGCTCGGGCGAGACACCCTCGGCGTCGCCAAAGGGCGTGATCGCGTACTGGAAATTGCCGCGCAGGCTCTCGTCGCGGAACTGCACGATCATTTGGTGGCGTTTGTAGAACCACAATTCGCCTGGTGCGTGCACCTTGCGCGCGGTCACCTCGGGCGGCATGGTCCCGCGGTAGTCGGGGAATCCGTAGCGAATGAGTACCTCGCCGCGTTTGTCCCAGCCCGGGAACGTGGAGATCTTGAATTCGATCTGCGCAATGTCGGCCCGCAGGTAGTGCTCGGTTTTCATCTCGTTCTTCGGGGTCGCGGGTGTGGGGTCGTTCTTGGCCCAGAAGCGGGTGATCCACTCGCGCCGCGCGGAATCCGACGGAAGCGCGAAAAACTGGCGGAGTTGGTAGGGGTTCATCAGGTACTGGAGCGAGGCGACTTCGCGCTGCATGCGCGCGTCGAGCTTCGTGAGGTCACCGGGCGTGATCTTGTACTCGGGTTTGGCGTGGGCGTGCGCCGCCGCCGTCAAGACGGCGGCCACGAAGAGGATGGTGCGCGGCGGCGTGATCATCGGTTGGCGCGCCTCAACATTGCGAGGCCGACGGCCAGAAAGATAATGTTCCCGAGCTGCGCGGCCAAGGCGGCGGGCAGGAAATCGTTGTGGCCCAGCGTCTGCCCGACGCGCAGGATCGCGTAATAGACGAACGCGATCACCAGCGTCAGCCCGAAGCCGGTCGCGATCGACGGTTTGCGCTTGCCCGACGACAGCGCGACACCGATCAGCACGAAGATCGACCCCGCGAAGGGGAAGCTCAACTTGAAGTAGAGGTCCACCAGGTACTTCTGGACCTTGCCGCCGCTCTTCTGCACGCGCTCGATATAGCGCTGGAGCTCGACGAAGGTCATGTTCTCCTCGTCGATCTCCTCCTGGGCGAAGTCTTCGGGCGTTTCCGTCATCTCGCGCACGGTCAGCGTGTCGAAGCCCTCGACGTGCTCTTCGCTTCCGAAGGTGCGCACGAAGCCGCTCGAGAACACCCAGCGCGACCCGTTCCACTTGGCGTTCTTGGCGTCGATGCGCCGCTCCATGGTGTTGCCGTCGAACTGCTGGACCACGACGTCGTACATGGCCAGGTTCTCGTGGCTGTAGGTCTCCGCCAAGTACACGAAGCCGTCGGCGCCCAGGTAGCGGAAATTGTTCTTCACATCCGGGTTCTGGCGCTCGCGGCCCTCGATGTCGTGGCGCATGATGTCGCTCTTGATCCGGTTGGCGCGCGAGACCACGGCGTCGTTGAAGAACACGGAGCCGATACTCACGAGCAGGGCGACCGAGAAGATCGGTGCGGCCACGCGCACCAGGCTCACCCCCGACGCCAGCAGTGCGGTGAGCTCGTTGCGGCGGGCCAGGATTCCCATCGCGAACACGGTGCCGAGCAACAGCGACACCGGCACCACGTAGGTCAGCACGAACGGGATCGAAAACACGTAGTAGCGCGCGATCTCGCCCAGCTGCGCGTCGTGGTCGATGAAGTTGTCGATCTCCTCGAACACGTTCACCGTGATGTAGATCACGACGAACGACAGTACCGAATAGAGAAAGATTCTGACGAAGCGGGCGAGGAGGTATCTATCGTGGATTCGCGGTCGCATGGCGGCGGAAGAGCCATCTTAGCACGGAAACCCAGGTCCAGTCCGCAAGCGCTTGTTCGCGTGCGGCCTTGCGAAGGAAAACGATCGCGAGCGCCCCGAAGATGATGTTGGGCGCCCACATGGCGAGGAAGGGGTCGGCGAGCCCGCGGTCGGCCAGCTTCTCGCCTCCGATCAGGCACACGTAGTAAACCAGGAAGAACAGGATGCTCAGCCCGATCGCCATATTCATGCCCGAGCGTCCCATGCGGATGGCGAGCGGGGCCCCCACTACCACGAAGATGATGCACGCGAAGGGGATCGAGTACTTCTTGTGGATCTCCACCTGGTAGCGGCGGACCTGCTTCTCGAACGACTCGCGCTTGCCCATCTCGGTCTCGATGCGCTGGCGCGCGAGGAACTCGCCGCGAGCCGCGAGCGGCGCGCGACCGCCGGCGGACCCGCTCGGCCGCACAGTCAGCCGCGGCTTGGGCGGACCCTCGACCGAGGAGGCCGCCGCGCTATCGGGCTTGGATGCCCAGCGACGCGCGCGGCTCTTGGCGTCCAGCAGCGAAAACGTGTTGTCCATGGACGCGTTCGCCTGGCGGATGATCTCCTGGCGCGAAAGCGCCAGGTCCGCCCGAATCTCCTGGATCTTGTCCTTCATCATGCGCACGCTCATCTCGCGGTCGCCGCGGTAGTCCCGCTCGCTGCGCTGCAGCGACCGGTCGACGTCCTTGATGTTGAGCGTGTACTCCTTGAAGGTCGTGCGCCGGTACGTGCCGCGGTCCGCCGCCACCGGCAGCTCGTGTATCTCGCCGTTGTTCAAGTCGACGCGCAGCACGTTCTGCCCCTCGAGCATCTGGAGCTTGCCGGACTCGGCGATGATCGTGGTCGGGAGCCCGCCCTTCTCGTTGCGCTTGAAAATCTGAACGTCCTGGATCTCGCCCGTGCGGTCGTCCTTCTCCTGGAAGTAGATGGTGTAGCCCTGCACGTCGTCGATGAAACGATTCGGATTCAGCTCGACCGTGGGCTGCTTGCGCTGGATGTCGATCAAGAGATTCATCAGGCGGTGGTTCGATTCGGGCAGCACGTGGTTGTTGTAGAGGATCAACCCGACGGTCAATAACGCCGCGCCGAAGATCCCGGGGACGATCATCCGATACGTGCTGTAGCCGCACGCCCTCATGGCCGTGATCTCGTTTTCGCTCGTCAAATTGCCGTAAGTCATTAGCGTCGCGGGCAATACGGCCATTGGTATGATTAATGCGAACATGTGCCCCAACGAGAGCGCAAATGCTTGCAGCACAATGTGAAACTTGACCCCCTTGCCCAAGAACAGGTCGATGTAGCGGAGGATGAAATCCATTATGAACACGAAGGTTATTACCGCCATCGAGAAGACGAAGGGGCCGAGGTAGTTTCGCAGGATGTAGCGCTCGAAGATCATCGGGCTACGGCTCATTCGGGAGGGACGGTTCCTAGAGACCTCTGCATAATCACTGATAACGGGTTTGCTGACAAGACGTTTTATCGACGACGCCCCCTGGCATCGCGCACGCTTCGAGGCCGCGCGAAGGCGAACGGACCGGGTAGGTGGGGGCGTCTAGCCGTTTGTCCCGACCTGTCGCCGAACGGCGACACTTTCGGCTCGTTTCGTCCTCGAATCGGGACGCGACGAGTGCGACCGAACCGATGCACGACACCCACGAGAAGGTGATCTCGAAACTTCTGAACGATTGGTATCGACGTGCCGCGCCATTGTATTTCGGTGTTGTCCAGAATCTCGCATGCGACCTTCCGCCTCTGGACCCCGGTCTTGGCTCTCGCATTTGTTTCCCTCCTCGCTCCTGTTAACACCGCGCGCGCACAAGGGTTCGCGGCTTACTCGATCGACTTGGGCGAGGTCGGCAAGCTCTATGACACCCTCTATCGCGACCGCGTAACCGACGAAATCGCCGACTCGGTGGTGGTCTACGACTACCACCGCATCCGCTTCGGCGGTCTTCGCTACCAGGTACCGCACTTCCTGACCAGCGACGTGTCGACCACACGCGCGGTCGACGACTACCTCGCGGTACCCGGCTACCGGGCGCGCATCACGGTGCCGCGCGGCGCGTTCTTCGAAGCCACCGAGCGCCAGGCGGGCGATCTCATCCTGACCGAGCCGCGCGACTACACCATCCCCGATCTCGCCGTCGACTTGCGCCCGATGGACGACGTCGCGACCGAGATCTATCGCAACACCACGCGCCAAGTCTGGCGCGAATCGGCGCGCGCGAGTGTGGCGGCCCTGGCGGTGACCACTGAGGCCACCACCGGCGGCATCACCTTCGACATTCCGCTCCCCATGCCCAAGCAACTCGAGTCTATCTTCGGGCCCGGAGAAAAGACCAGCATCACGCTGCGCGGCCGCGAGGAGATCACGATCGCGGGCGAGACCACCGTGCTCGATCCGTTCATTGGCGCCGAGGGCCGGCAGGAGCAGTCGCTGTTCCCGTCGCTCGACATGCAGCAACAGCTGGACGTGAGTCTGACGGGCACCATCGGCGACAAGGTGAGCATCCAAGTGGACCACTCCAGCGAAGCCATCGGAGACGACGCCAACCGCGTGCGCCTCGCCTACACCGGCTACGAAGACGAAGTGATCCAGTTGATCGAGCTCGGCAACACCAGCCTTTCGCTGCCGGGCTCGCAGTTGGTCAGCGTGTCGACCAACGCGCAGGGTCTTTTCGGCGCCAAGATGCTGGCCAAGATAGGGTCGACGGATTTCACGATGATCGCGAGCAAGCAGGAAGGCGAAGTCTCCTCCTCGACGTTCACGCCCACCGGCGGTGCCTTGGGCGAGACCGAGTTCCGCGAGATTCGCGACGTCGACTACGTGCACAACAAGTACTTCTACTTCGACAACCCGCGCGCCTTCATCGGGCCGCAGGCGGCGACGATCGAGGTCTACAAGGGCTTCATCAACAATAATACCGGGACGGGCGCGAACCGCACGCAGGGGTTCGCGGTGCCGGACCCGAGCGGCGATGGAGCCGGCATCGATGCGGTGGTCGCGACCCTCAGCGCCGGGGGCCAGCCACCCGGCATCTCCACGCAGTACTTCGAGCTGCTCACGCTGGGCGTGGACTACACCTTCATCATCGACGCGGTGACCGACTCGATCACCGGCATCGAGCTGTTCCAGGCCATCCCCAATACCGCCAGCGAGACGCTGGCCGTCAGCTACGTCAACGTGCTGGAGGACGTCATAGGCGGGACGTATTCGTCGCTCGGCGTCCAAAACCCGGCGACCGGACAAGTCTACCCGCCCACGTCGCCCGAGGGTCGGCAGCTCCTGCTCGAAATGATCAAGGCGCCCGACCCGGACCCTCGGAATCCGTTCTTCGGCTCAACCTGGTTTCTCGAGATCAAGAACATCTACAACCTGGGTCTGACCAACATCGACGGTACTTCGCTCGAGATCAGCATCGTCGACGACCTGCGCCCGCGCTTGAACCCGCAGTTTCCCGACAGCTCCGACGTTCCGTACTTGCAGATCTTCGGACTCGACCAGACCGATCGTTCGGGCACGGGTCCGCCCGACGGCCGCATCGATCTCACGTTCGGACGTGTCAACCTCGACGCGGGCCTGCTGCAGTTTCCGGTTCTCGAGCCGTTCATCCCCGACCCAGCCCTGGTGGCGGATTGGACGGACGGCAGGTTCTCGTTTACGGGGCCCTACGCGGCGCAGTACGACACCTCGCGCGCGATCTACACCGAAAAGCTCAATCCGACGCGCGAAGAAGAGGTCAATCAGTACTCGATCCACGTGCGTGCGGTCAGTACGTCGAAGTCGTTCCGCATCAACGCGCTCAATATCGTGGAGCAGAGCGAAACCATCACGTTGGACGGGCAGCGTTTGAACCGCGGCAGCGACTACGACATCGACTACACCACGGGCGAGGTCACGCTCAAGGACTCGGCGCTGTCGCGCTTGAATCCAGACTCGAACATCAACATCGACTATCAGTTCAAACCGCTGGGAGGGGTGGGATCGAGCACCCTGGCCGGCATGAGCACGACCTCCAAGTTCGGCGAGAACGCGCGTCTCGGAACCACATTGTTATACGAATCGCGCGCCACCAGCAGCGACCGGGCGCGCTTGGGCGAAGAGCCCACGCGCGCCATCGTGGGCGGGCTCACGGGAAGCTACCAGCACCAATCGCGGATCTTGACCGACATCGCTAACTGGCTGCCCTACGTCGACAGCGACCAGCCCAGCACGATCTCGCTCGACGGCGAGATCGCGGGCAGCGCTCCCAATCCGAATACCAAGAACGAGGCGTACATCGACGATTTCGAGGGGGTCGAGGACACCGACCGCATCGGGCTGGCGCGACGCTCGTGGTACCCGGCCAGCTTGCCGCTCGAGGAGACCAATCTGGCCAAGTCGGACACGAGCCGTGCCGGTTTCTACTGGTACAACATCGAGCCCGAGTTCGGTCTGCACCGGCGCGACCTGAACCCGACCCTCGACGACCAGGAGAACACGCTCCTGCAGTCGCTCGATCTGGAGCTGGCCGCTGCGCCGGCGGTCGACGACACGGCGTCGTACGCGGGTGTCATGCTCGGGTTCTCCGGGGGAGGGCTCGATTTGAGCCAGGGTCAATTCCTGGAAATCTGGGTGAACGACTTCAAGCCCGTGCCGGCGGATCGCGGCGGCAAGCTCCGCATCGACCTGGGCATCATCGACGAGAACTTCTATGAGCTCAACACCAACACCTACCACGACGAGGACAAGGCTCGCGACGGCTTCGCGGCCACCTTCGACGACACCGGTTTCGACGGGTTGTTCAACGAGGCCGAGCCCACGCTCCCGGGCGGCACGCCCGACGACCCGTCCGGTGACGACATCGACCTGAGGCGCATCAACGGACGCTACTCCAAGGTCAACGGGACCGAAGCCAACCTCGTCTACGACACCGAGGACCTCGACCGCAACGGGCAGCTCGGTCGCGTCAACGCGTACTTCAGTTTCGAGATCGACCTGGCCGACTCCGCCGAGATCGACATTCGTCGCCAGTACCCGGGTTACGACGGCTTCAGCGACGCTGGGCACAGCAACGACTCGTGGCGCCTGTACCGGGTGAAGCTCTCCGACTACGTGATACGCACCAACACCGCCATCCAGCCGCGGTTGGACGAGATTCGCCACGTACGCATCTGGGTGGACGACCTCGAAGAAGTCGTGCGCACCGACGGCGGTGTGGGCAACCTGCGGCTCCAGATCGCCGAGTTTTCGATCGAGGGCAACCGATGGGAGATCGACGGGGTGCGCAACCTCTATGATGGCATCCGCGAGAACGCGCCCACCGAGTTCGCGATCGGCGTCATCAGCACCAAGACCGACCCGGGCGTCTATCAGCCGCCGGTCGTCCCCAACGAGCAGAACGAGATCGCGGACAAAGAATCGTCGCTCGCGCTGCGCTACGCCGGATTGCGCACCGCCGAGCAGGTTCGCATCCTCAAGCGCTTCCTGGGCGCCGGCCTCAATCTCACGTTGTACCGGGACCTCAACTTCTGGGTCCACACCGACTCGCTGCGCGCGGGCACGGAGTACTACTTCCGCATGGCCTCGAACGAGACCAACTACTACGAGATCGCGGTGCCCTTCACGAGCACGTTCTACAACGAGACGGGATGGGCACGCGTCGTCGTGAATCTGTCCGACCTGACCAACCTGAAGTTCGCGGCGCCGGACACGATCGTGACCACCGGCGCGGTCGACTTGGCGGATCCGTCGCGCGTGTACCCGGTGCGCATGCGAGGCGCGCCCAACCTGACCGGTGTACGCTTCCTGTACGCCGGCGTGCGCAACGTCTCCAACCCCGACTCGTTGGGCGGCGAAATCTGGATGAACGACATCTACGTCGGCGACGTCATGCGCGACTTCGACCACGCCGAGCGCGTGAGCGCCAACTTCAATATTGCCGGCGGTGCGATCAGCTTCGGCGGCAACTGGGCGCGCACCGGCGCGGATTACCGCGGACTCAGGCAAACACGCGGCCCGGGCGCGGACAACACCGTACTGGGACTCAACGCCAAGACCGACCTTCAGTATTTCCTGCCGCTGGCGGGGTTCTCCCTCCCGGTATCGGGCAACTATTCGCAGACTCGGTCATTGCCCAAGTTCCCGCCCAACAGCGACACCGAGATCACCGACGCCTCGGTGAGCGACAGCCTGAAGACGGTGCGCAAGACGCGCAGCTTCAACGTCTCGCTCGCCCGTCGCACGACGTCGAAGAATTTTCTCATGCGCTACACCCTGGACCGCTTGCGCCCGACGTTTTCCTACAGCGACCAGCGCGGAGCCAGCCCCGCGACCCGCGATACCACCACCAACATGCAGGGAAGTCTCACCTACCAAATGACGTGGTCGGGTGGGAACACGGTGCCGCTCTTCGGTAGGAATCAATTCCGGTGGTGGATCAACCAGCTCGATTTGTCGTCGTCGGCGTCGCGCCAAACGGGGAAGCGCTGGAGTCTCATTAACGGAGAGTATCGACGGGACCCGTACCAATACACCGCGAGCCTGCGCAACCAAGGCACCGTGCGGTACAACCCCTTCCGGTCGCTCGAGACCTCGTTCACCATGACGCAGGATCGAGACCTCGCGCTCGACCACATGTGGAAAGGGTACAACGTCGGCACCGAGATCGGTCGCACGAACAACATGCGCGTTTCGTTCGTCTCTCCCGAGTGGAGACTGCTGAAGTTGTTCGAGAAACCCAGCATCGAAGTGCAATCGAGCTATTCGGAGAATTCGGGCCCCAACGTGCGCCAGGTCGGCGACCCGGAAGGCACGCGCAACGTGAGTGCATCGCGCAACGATACCGGGCGCATCGGATTCGACATCGGCAAGCAGTTCGGGAACGTGTTCCGCTGGGTGGGATGGGACATCGCGAAGCCGCAAGCGCCTCCGCGTCAAACGGTACCGGGCGGCGCGCCGCCCGACTCGGCCAACCCGATTCCGAGTCCCCCGGACACCACCCAGGCCAAGAACGCGCGGCCGGGAGCCGGCACCGCGTTCCGCGGGCTCGGTCGCATATTGACCGGTATTCGTCCCATCAAAGCCAACATCACGCGGCGCAAGGGATCGAGCTACACGCGCATTCCCGACCGCCCCGATTGGTCGTACCAACTGGGACTCGACAACAACACCGGGATCTTGGTGGACGGTAGCGGAATCGGACCGCCGGACACGCGCAGCGCCAACTTGACCTACAACCTCGATACCGGCGTGACGCTGCGCGAGAACCTGGATATCCAAGGCCGCTACAGCCAGGCCATCAACGACCAGGACGTTCGCGCCAACCAGAACCGGTCAACCTCCACCACGTGGCCCGACATCCAGGCCCGCTGGGGGGGACTCGAGAAACTGCGCGTGCTGGACCAGTCGATCACGCAGGGCGAACTGCGCGTCGACTGGCGCGAGACCACCGTCGAATCGGGTCCCAAGGACCAGGAGCCCGTCACCACCAACGAAACGTTCACGCTCACGCCGGCGCTGGTCATGCAGTGGAAGAACCAGCTCAACAGCTCGATCAACGTGAGCATGACCGAGAATACGAGCGACACGCGCGGCTCGCGCTCGGTGAACACCAGCACGTCGGTCGGCGTCGAGCTCAAGAAGACGTTTCGCGGGGGCGGCGGGCTCAAGCTGTTCGGGAAGGGCATCGACTGGACCAACGAGATGGAGGCCACGCTCCAGTTGGCCTACTCGACCTCGGGCGGCGAGCGCTTCCAACCCGGCTCGACGCTGGCCGAGCCGATTCCGAAATCGACGGCCTTGAGCGTCAACCCGCTCGTCCGGTATACCTTCTCGCGGAACATCAACGGCAGCGCGTTCGTCGGCTACGAACGAAGC
>DASPGK010000085.1:0-5473 GCA_035620655.1 Candidatus Krumholzibacteriia bacterium | reverse complement strand
GGCGATCTCGATGACGGTGACTTCTTCGGCGCCGGACTTTCGTCGATCGGTGACTTGGACGGTGACGGCGTGTTGGATCTAGCGATCGGCGGCGTGTTCGACGACGACGGCGGGTTCGATCGCGGCGCGGTGTGGATCGTGTTCCGGAACGCGGACAACACCGTCAAGGGTCACCAGAAGATCAGCAACACCGAAGGGGGGTTCACCGGCGATCTCGCGGACAGCGACCGGTTCGGCGTGTCGCTTTCGTCGGTCGGAACAAGCTGCACCGGAGAGCGCGTCCTCGCGGTAGGGGCGACGCTCGACGACGACGGGGGCTTCGACCAGGGCGCGGTGTGGTTGCTGCGCTTGCGCGCGGATGGAACGGTCGCGTCGCATTCGAAAATCAGCGACACCGAGGGTGGGTTCACCGGCAATCTAGGCTGGGAGGACTACTTTGGCCTTGGCGTTACTTCGCTCGGAGATTTCGACGGCGACGGCGCCGCCGACCTCGCGGTTGGTGCCCGGCTGGACGACGACGGCGGCGAGAACCACGGCGCGGTCTACATCCTGCTGCTCGATGATTGCCTGGTTCAACCCGCCTCGATCGACTTCGGATCGGTCACGGTAGGCCAGTTCGCGGACGCTTCCTTCACGGTCAAGAACTCCGGGTGCGACCCCATTTCCGGGGACGTGAGCGAGGCGTGCGATGGTTTCTCCATTCTTTCGGGCGGCGGACCGTTCACGATCGACGGCGGCGACTCCATCGTCGTCTCGGTTCGATTCGCGCCCACGATTCCGGGCCCGCTTGACTGCGTCGTACAGACCGGCAACAGCGGTTGCGGGAGCGTCGCTCTGACCGGCCTCGGGCAGGCGGCGCCGGTCGATCCAAACCCCGATATTCTCTCCATTCTCGACGTCGGCAACGACCAGGGACGCAACGTGCGCATCAGTTTCGCTCGCTCGGGGCGGGATGTGCTGAATTCGCCGACCCCGATCCTGCAGTATGAAATTTTCCGGCGCATCGACGAGCTCCCGTCCGCGACATCGGGGGTGGCGGCCGCGGAGAAGCGGCGCGACGAGATGGTTTCGGACCGGGGCGTGCTGTTGGAGGGTTGGGAGTACGTGGGGTCGCTGCCCGCGCACGGCGAGACGATTTACAACGTCATCGCTCCGACGCTGGCCGATGCGACCCATCGCTTCGGCATGCACTGGTCGGTGTTCTTCGTGCGTGCGGCCACCGCGCAGCCGCTGGTCTTCTTCGATTCACCGCCCGATTCCGGCTACTCGGAGGACAACAATCCGCCGGGGCCGCCGTCCAGCTTGGTGGTCGCGTACCAGCCGGCGCTGGGAAATGAACTCGACTGGACCGCGCCGTCCGATGCGGACGTGTACGAGTATCGTGTATATCGCGACGACCAGCCCGCGTTCGAGCCCTCGGCCGAGTCGCTCGTGCACGTTACGAGTGCGACCGAGTGGTTCGACGCCGTCGAGATGCCGGCGCAGTATCACTACCTGGTCGCGGCCGTTGACTGGGCGGGCAACGAAGGCCCCGTCGTCGAGCCCAGCGTGACGACAAGTATCGGAGACGGCGTGCCGGGGCAGACCGCGTTGCACCAGAACGTGCCCAACCCGTTCAATCCGTCGACCACGATCGCGTACGATGTGGCCGCGCCGGGCGGGCGCGTGCGGCTGGAAGTCTTCGACGTGCGCGGGCAGCTGGTTCGCACACTGGTCGACGCGCAACAGGCGCCGGGATCGCGCAGCGCCCATTGGGATGGGCGCGACGACCGCGGGCAACGCGTCGTGTCGGGGATGTACTTCTATCGACTGCGGTTCGGCGACCTTGTGCTTACGCGCAAGATGACGATCGTTCAGTAGCGGCGGGAGAGCGAGGGCTCGCGAGCAGAAGGCGGCGTTGCGTGCGCCGTTGTCACCGCTCGATGGCGGATTTCGGGCGGCCGAAGCGTTCGGCCGCCCGCGCCTTCAACTTGGCCATTTCCTCGTCACGATTCCGCGGCTCCGCGCTCGTCACCATGGAATCGATCAAGCGCCGCGCCGCCGCGGCCACTTCTTCGACCGCGCGGTTGAAGGCCGCCTCGTTGGCGCGCGAGGGCTTGGTGGTTCCGGAGAGCTTGCGGACGAACTGGAGGGACGAGGCGCGGATCTCCTCGTCGGTCGCCGGGGGCTCGAAGTTGAAGAGAGTCTTGATGTTACGGCACATTTGAGGCTCCTAGACGGTACTGACCGTGATCGAACGAATTTCATGGGGGAGGACTGCTAGCCGGCCGACTCCAGTTTATCGCACAACATACGGTGCAAGCCCCACAATTCCGTCCAACGCCCCGTCGTTAGGGAGGACCTCCTATGACTCGCATGCTATGGGCCGTCTTGGTGTCCGGTTCCGTCTTGGGCCTTTCTGGATCCACATTCGCCCAGTCGAACAACTTCCTTCGCTTCGTGTCCGAGCCGGGTGGTTCGACGTGTTCGTTGAACTATTCGGAGCCGGGGGTCGTGATGATTCACGTGATCCTCGACGGCACGGCTCCTTCGAGTGCCGTCCAGTTCAGCGCGGTCACACCCGAGTGCTGGACCGGCGCCACGTGGTTGTGCGACCGGGTCGACTTGCCCTTCCTGTCGCTCGGGAATACCCAGGATCCCGTCAACGGAATCTCGGTCGCCGTCAACGGCTGCAAAGAGATGCCGGTGTACATCGGGACGATCCACCACCAGGTCACGGACTTGTCCGCGAGCTGCTGCGCATACGCGCCCGGGCCGGCGGAGGTCCAGACCCCGGCGGGACCGCTCAACATACTGGCCACGGTGGATTGCACGATCCCGTACTTCATGGAGTGGGTCATTCGGCCGGTGGAGCCGGTCGGGATCACGGTGAACGCGGGCGCTTCCTGTCCGTGCGAGTTGGCGCTGTCGACTTCCGAGACCACCTGGGGGAGAGTCAAGGCGCTGTATCGATGAGCCGGTGAGCGATTACTGCTTGGTCGCCGAGCGCTCGGCCCAGATCTCCGCGAGGCGCACGATCGTTTCGGCCGCTTTGTCCATGACTTGAACCGGTACCCACTCGAGTGTCGAGTGGATGGCTTCACCGCCCGCGAACAAGTTGGGGCAGGGGAGCCCCATATACGACAGCCGCGCGCCGTCGGTGCCGCCGCGAATGATGGTGTGCCGTGGCGTCTCGCCGATGCGCTTGATCGCTTCCTCGGCATACGCGACCAGGCGCGGCTCCTTCTCGACTTGGTAGCGCATGTTGCGGTACGACTCCTTGACGTCGACCGTGACCTTCCCCTTGGGATAGAGGCGCTGCACTTCCTCCGCGACCGCCTTGACGATCGCCTTCTGTTTTTCGATCCCGGCCATCTCGAAGTCGCGCAGCAGCATGCGCAGCGTCACGGTTTCGCTCTGGCCGTTGATCACGTAGGGGTGCAGGTAACCCTCGCGGCTCTCTGTGGCCTCGGGGCTCAGCTCGCGCGGGAGCCGCGTGATGAAATCGCCCACCATGCGAATCGCGTTGACGAGCTTGTTCTTCGCGTAGCCCGGGTGCACGCCGAAGCCGTCGAACGTGATGGTGGCGCTGAACGCGTTGAAGGTCTCGTACTCGATCTCGCCCAAGGGCCCGCCGTCCATGGTGTAGGCCACCTTGGCCTCGAAGCGCGCCACGTCGAAGCGATCCGCGCCGCGCCCGATTTCTTCGTCGGGGGTGAAACCCACCTTGACGATGCCGCGCGGGATGTCCGGATTCTGCAGGAACAAGTCGACCGCGGTCATGATCTCGGCCACACCGGCCTTGTCGTCCGCACCCAAGAGCGTTGTGCCGTCGCTGGTCACGATGTCCATGCCGACGTACATCTTCTCCAGGTTGGGATACTCGGCCGCGCGGATGATCTGGGCGGGATCACCCGGAAGCGCGATGTCCCCGCCGCGGTAGTTGCGGTGCACGACCGGCTTGACGTTGGTGCCGGTGATCGAGGGCGCCGTATCGACGTGGGCGATGAAGCCGACGATGGGCACCTGGGCCGCGTGCTCGGGGGGCAGGTTGGACGGCACGGTGGCGAAGACGTAGCCGTTGGTGTCGATGGTGGCGTCCTTCAGCCCGAGCCCCAGGAGCTCCTCGTGCAACAGCCGCAGCAGGTCCCACTGCTTGGCCGTGCTCGGGCACGAGTCGGAATTCTCGTCCGAGCGCGTGTCGATCTTGACGTAGCGAAGGAAGCGGTCGAGTAACGGTTCTTTCGGGGGCCTCATGAGCGCCGTCCGTGGTTGGAGTTCGATGCAGGTGTGGACTTCCCGGTTTCCGCCGGGTCGTGGTAGCGTGAAACCGTTGCGAGGATAGGCGTTTCGCTCCTCGACGTCAACTACCCGCCAGAGAAGGAGTCGCCATGAATCGAACCCGGGTGCTCGTTGCGTGCATTCTGTGCCTGGCGCCGTCCGCGGCGCGCGCGGCCGAGGTCGCGTCGACCGTGGTCACGCGTCCCGTCCACACCTACTCGATCGTCGCGCGCGACTCGGTGACGGGCGAAATGGGTGTGGCCGTGCAGTCGCACTGGTTCTCGGTCGGCACGGTGGTGTCGTGGGCGGAGGCGGGCGTGGGGGCGGTCGCGACCCAGTCGCTCTCCGAGATCACCTACGGCCCGCTGGGCCTCGATCTCATGCGCGCGGGCAAGACCGCGCCGCAAGCGCTGGCGGCGCTCCTCGCGAGCGACCCGCAGCGCGAGGTCCGTCAGGTAGCGATGGTGGACGCGCATGGCAACGTGGCGGTGCACACCGGGTCGCGTTGCATCGCGGAAGCCGGCCACCGTCGCGGGCGGCAGTTCTCGGTGCAGGCGAATCTCATGGAGAAGGACACGGTGTGGAATGCGATGGCGCGCGCGTACGAGCGCACGCACGGCGACCTGGCCGCCAAGCTGCTGGCCGCGCTCGACGCCGCCCAAGCCGAAGGCGGCGACATCCGCGGCACGCAGTCGGCCGCCATCCTGAGCGTGCCGGGCACGTCGACGGGGCGGCCGTGGGCGGACCGTGTCGTGGACCTGCGGGTCGACGACCACGCCGACCCGGTGCGCGAGATCCGGCGTTTGGTCGATGTGCACCGCGCCTACCAGCACATGAACGAAGGCGACGAGAAGCTGGCCTTGAACGACGTCGACGGCGCCATGTCGGAATACGCGGCCGCCGCCAAGATGCTGCCCAACAACGTCGAGGTGAAGTACTGGGCCGCGATCACGATGATCACTGCGGGGCGCGAGAAAGAAGCGATGCCGTACTTCAGAGAGGTGTTTTCGAAGGATCGCAACTGGGTGGAAGTGACGAAGCGCCTGCCCGCGTCGGGGCTGCTTCCGGACGACCCCGGGCTGATCGAAAAGATCCTGGGTGCCGCCCCGAAGAAGAAGCGTTAGGAAGAACGCACTAGGCGGCGTGCAGGTCGATCTCTTCGCACTCGACGAAGTCGATCGCGCTCAAGGCGCGCCGCAACGCGATCACGGCC
>DASPGK010000084.1:0-5854 GCA_035620655.1 Candidatus Krumholzibacteriia bacterium | reverse complement strand
AGCCGCCCCGACGCGTGCGCCGAGCGCGTGTTCGCGCCCTGGATCGACATGGAGGCCGAGTTGCGCCGCCGTGAGCTGCCCTTGGTGACGCTCGAGACGTTCACGCCGCTCGATCGCTTCGACGTGATCGGGTTTTCGATGCAGTACGAGCTGGGGTTCACCAACCTGCTCAACATGCTCGAGCTGGGCCGCGTGCCGGTCCTGACCAAAGATCGCAGCATCTCCGACCCGGTGGTTCTGGGCGGTGGGTCGATTACCCTCGCGATGGAGCCGGTGGCTCCCTTTTTCGACGCCATCTTGGTGGGCGACGCCGAAGACGTCATTCATCCCGTGCTCGACGCCGTCAAAGCGTGGCGACGAAGCGGCCGGCCGCGCGCCGACCTGCATCGCGCGCTGTGCGCGATCCCCGGCATGTACGTGCCGTCGCTCTATCACATCGACTACAACGCCGACGGCACCATCGCGCGCATCGACCACGTCCCGCCGGCGCCGGCCAACATTCCGAAGACCACGGTATGGGACCTCGAGAACGCGCCCTTTCCGGTGCGTCCGGTCATCCCCAACGTCGAAGTGATCCACGACCGCATCAACATCGAGATCATGCGCGGGTGCCCGAATCAGTGCCGCTTCTGCCAGGCCGTGCAGCACTATCGCCCGCTCAAGATGCGCTCGATCGCGAAAGTGATGGAACTGGCCGAGGCGGCCTACAAGGAGACCGGCTACGACGAAATCAGCCTGACCAGCCTGTCGACCGCCGACTACCCCGGCATCGTCGATCTCTTGCGCGCGGTGTCGGAACGATTCCGCGCGCGGCGCGTGAACGTGTCGCTCCCCTCGCTGCGCGTGGGGCCGGGGTTGCGCGAGCTGCCGGGGCTGACGAGCACGGTGCGCAAGTCGGGGCTGACCATGGCCCCCGAAGTGGCGACCGACCGCTTGCGCGAAGTGATCCGCAAGCCGATCAAGAACGAGGACCTGATGACGGGGTGCGCGGCCGCGTACGACGCGGGCTACCGCCTGGTGAAGTTCTATTTTCTGATCGGTGCTCCCACCGAGACCGACGACGACTTGCGCGGAATCGTGGAGCTGGCCGAAGCCGCCAGCCGGCTGCGGCTGCAGTCGCACGGCCGCCGCGCGACCATCAACTGCTCGATCTCGTCCCACATTCCGAAGCCGCACACGCCCTTCCAGTGGGAGGAGATGAACAGCCGCGAGGAGCTCGTCGCGAAGCAGCGCTACTTGAAGTCGCTCAATCGATCGTCGCAGATCGCGCTCAAGTTTCACGACGTCGACATCAGTTACCTGGAGGCGGTATTCTCGCGCGGCGATCGCCGCCTGGCGACGTCCTTGTTGAAGGCGCGCGAAGCCGGCCTGCGCATGGACGCGTGGTCGGAGTGTTTCGACATTCGCAAGTGGGGCGACGTGTTCCGCGACGCCGGGGTCGACCCGGACTGGTACGCGCTGCGCGCCCGTTCCACCGACGAAATCCTGCCCTGGGACATGATCGGCCTCAAGATTCCCACCTCGCATCTGGCCAAGGAGCACGCGCGCGCGCACGCCGCGGCCTAACGAAAAAGGGAGCCGCCGAACGGCGACTCCCTTTCGCGAATCGATGCGAATCGACCTGTTGGGCTACATCGCCGCTTTCTTGCAGGTCATCTCCATCATCTTGAATTCCTTGCCGTCCGGACCCGGCGCGTACATCTCCATCACGAACGTGTTGTCGTCCACGAGCTTGACCACGCTGCGGCTGGTCCACGACTTGCCGGTCATGGGGTCGGTGCTCTCGCCCGTCATGGTCCAGCTACCCTTGTCGCAGGTGCCGTGCGAGGTCATGATGCCGGTGCTCATGTTGTCGATCCACGTGCCGACGTACTCCTTCTTCACGTTGTCGTAGCCCAGGATGCCGATGCCTTCGAAGGGCATGCCCATGAAGGTGCCCGAGTATTTCTCCTGGAGGAAACGACCGCCGAGCAGGAACTCCGAGGTGCGCTTGCCGGCCGATTCCTGCGGGGGTGCCGAAGGATCCATCCACATCTTCATCGTGTACGTGTGGTTGCCGGCCAGCTTCTTCATGTGTTCGTGGTGTTCGCCCGGCGACATCGCGGTCATCATGGCCTGCATGGCGGCGGGATCCATCTGGGGCTGCTGCGCGGCCTTCTTCTCGTCGCCGGCGAACGCGGCCGCCGCCAGAGCGACGACCAAGCACAGTGCGGTACACACGGACTTCTTCATAAGCTCACCTTTCCCTATCGTGTCGTTGGACGTTGTAGCGCCGCCATCGTGGCGGCCCGTGCCCCGCTCGAGGCAGGGCGTTTTCCGACGCGGTCCTGGGGCGCACGCGCGGTGGGATTCAAAGCCAAGGGCACGATATCATACGCCGCGGGCGCCCTCAAGGGGCTTGGCTTTGCGCGGTCGCCGGGCTGTGGTAGCCTACGGGGCCCGCCTTCCTGGCGGGTATGGCATGGCCAAACCGACCCAACCCGAGACCCCCGTCGTCGCCCCCGAGCGCGCCTCGGCCCATCCCGGCTGGTGGACCTCGTTGGCGGTATTGACCCTTACCTGGCTGGGGATTCCCTTCCTCGCCGTCGGAGCCGCGTTCCCCTGGTACCTCTTTCGAAGGGCCAACCCGGAGTTATCGAGAGGGCTGACGCCCGCGATTCGATGGGGACTCGCCGCGTGGGTGACGGCGGTCGCGATGACGGCGCTGGCGGGCAGTCGCGCGCTGCGCGCGATTCCGTTCGGCGCCGATGCGGCGAGTTCGGCGCGGGCGTGGATCGAGGGAAGCGGCGCGGTGCCGTCGTGGACGGCGATGGCGATCGCGACGGTCGTGTTCGCGGCGGCGGCGGCCGTCTCGCCCGGCATCCTGGGCGCCATCGCGTTGATCCATGTCGTCTTGATAACCGCCGTTCATGCCGCGGTCGTATTCTCGAGTTCGTCGAACGTGCTCGGCGCGTGCGTGGTCGCACTGCCGGTCTGGTCGGCGCTGCTCTTGGCGGGAATGATCACTCTCTTGGAACCGCTCGGACAGTGGGGCGAAACCACGCTGCGACGCCGGCGCGGCGATGGGGCTCCGACCGTTTCACGCACGCGTCTCATGGTGGGAGCGGGATTGATCGGCGCTGCCTTCGCCGCGCGCCTGGTCCTGGCCGAACCGCTCGGCGACCTCCTTCGACGTGTGACGCTTCCCTAGCGCGATCGCGCTAGCAGCGCGTGAATCCGCACGCGCGGCACACGACACACCCGCCTTCGAACTCGAGCACGCTCCCGCACTCGGCGCAGGTACCGGCCAGACGCTCCGCGCGCCCACCGGGGGCCGTCGCTTCGGACGAGACGGGCGATGCGGTCAGGCCGTCTTCGAGCACTTGTCCGATCGCGTCGGCGCACGAGAGGACGCGGTGGCCACGGTTCCAGGACGGAAACGGGCAGCGCACGCCGCGCAACTGGCGCGCCACAGCGAAGGGGTCGACGCCGGAGCGCAGCGCGAGCGACACCAATCGGCCGATCGCCTCGGTGAGAGAGGTTGCGCACCCGCCCGCCTTGCCGATGTGCGCGAACAACTCGAGCGGACCGCGCTCGCCCTCGTTGGTGGTGACGTACAAGTTGCCGCAGCCGGTCGTCATACGCACGGTTCGGCCCTCGAGCGTTTCGGGTCGCGCGATCGGCACGCGCAACTCCCGCGTTTCGTCCACGGCCGGCCCGGCGCTCAAGACCTGCGCCTCCCGGCTCCCGTCGCGATACACGGTAACACCCTTGCAGCCCAGCTCGAAGGCGAGCCGAAACACGCGCTCGACGTCGTCGGGAGCGGCGTCGCGCGCGAGATTCACGGTCTTCGACACCGCGTTCTCGGTGTGGCGCTGGAAAGCGGCTTGGATGCGCACGTGCCCTTCCGGGGATACCTCGTGCGCGGTCTGGAAGACCGCGCGCCAGCGCTCGGGCACCTCGGCGTCGTCGGCGATGTGCCCGGTGCGCGCGATGCGCTCGATCAGGGCCTCGGAGTAGAAGCCCTCACGACGCGCCACTTCCTCGAAGCGCGGATGCACCTCGGTCAGCGTGTCGCCGTCGAGGACGCGCCGCTGGTACGCGAGCGCGAACAGCGGCTCCACTCCGCTCGACGTTCCGGCGATGATGCTGATCGATCCGGTCGGCGCCACCGTGGTCACGGTCGCGTTTCGCCGCGCCGGCAGCTTGCGCGCGGCATATGCGCTCTGCTCGAAGGCCGGGAACGGGCCGCGCTGTCGCGCCAACTCCTGCGACGCTTCCACGGCCGCGAGGTTCACGAGCTCCATGATGTCCTCGGCGACCGCCACCGCGCGCGGGGAATCGTACGGAATCCCCATCGACACCAGCAGGTCTGCGAAGCCCATCACGCCGAGCCCGATCTTGCGGTTGGTGCGGGTGAGCCGGTCGATCTCCGGCAGCGGGTAGTGATTGACGTCGATCACGTCGTCGAGGAAGCGGACCGCGAGGGCCACCGCCGTGCGCAGGCGCGGTTCGTCGACGGTGGCGGCCCCGAACGAGCCGGCCGCGAATCGGGACAGGTTCAGCGATCCGAGGTTGCACGACTCGTAGGGGAGCAGCGGCTGTTCGCCGCACGGGTTGGTGCTTTCGATCTTGCCCAGCGCGGGGGTGGGATTGTCGCGGTTCATGCGGTCGATGAAGACCACTCCCGGCTCGCCGTTGCGCCACGAGCGGTCGACGATCGATTGGAACACGGCGCGAGCGCGCAGGGATCCGGTCGCTTCACCGCTTCTCGGGTTGACGAGGTCGAACGAGGCGTCGTTCGCGACCGCATCCATGAACGAATCCGTGAGCGCCACCGACAGATTGAAGTTGTTGAGCCGCCGGCTCGACGTCTTGGCGTCGATGAACTCGAGGATGTCCGGGTGGTCGACCCGCAGCATCGCCATGTTGGCGCCGCGCCGCTTGCCGCCTTGCCGCACGGTTTCGGTCGCGGCGTCGAACACGGCCATGAACGAGACCGGCCCGCTCGAAACCCCGTGCGTGCTCTTGACGCGGTCGTTCTTCGGGCGCACGCGCGAAAACGAGAAACCGGTGCCGCCCCCGCTCTTGTGAATGATGGCGGTGTGCTTGACGGCGTCGAAGATGCCTTCCATGGAGTCCTCGACCGGGAGCACGAAGCACGCGGAGAGCTGGGGGAGCTCGGTGCCGGCATTCATCAGGGTCGGCGAATTGGGCAGGAACTCGAGCGAGCACATACTGCGGTAGAACGCGTCCTCCCAGCGCCGCTGCTCTTCGGGAGACGCGCCGTAGCCGGCCTCCGCCGCGGCCACGGCACCGGCCACGCGCCGGAACATTTCGTCGGGCGTCTCGGCCGGATTTCCGGCCGTGTCTTTGCGGAGGTAGCGCGCCTGGAGCACGCGAAGCGCGCTCGGGCGGAACTCGATGGTGTCGTATGCCGTGCTCATGATCGCCCCTTTGGTTTGCGGACCGCGGCAAAAAGCTGCTCGCAGTATTCATATATTAAGACGTGATTATCTTCAATAAACTTTCGGGCTCCGTGGTCGGATGATGCCAACAGACGTATAAACAATAGGTTACGAGGAAGAGTGGCCTCTCCGCGCCGACGCGGGAGGCGGTGCTTCGTTTGACCTGATTCTTGCTTTCTTGGGGTTGCCGCCCGTGTCGCGGCCTGGTACCCCATGCTGCACGTACGCATCATCTCCGGAAACTCGAAGGGTAGGACCGTGGCACTCGAGCCGGCCAACTTGCCGCTCACCATCGGTCGCGACCCCGAGAACCTCGTGGTGCTCGACCACACCGCGATCTCCCGCTTTCACTGCCGGATCACCAGCGAGAATGGGCTCTACTACGTCCAGGACCTGGGCAGCACCAA
>DASPGK010000083.1:0-4844 GCA_035620655.1 Candidatus Krumholzibacteriia bacterium | reverse complement strand
CGACCACGACCTATCGAGACGCCGCCAACACCACCGCGGATTGGAATACCGCCGCGGGCGAGCTTCGGCTCTTTCCGTTCGTCGTCTCCGAACTTGGGAGCTATGCGACGACGGGATTCAACTTGAGTGTCGCCGTGTCGGGTGACCTCGCCTTCATCGGAGACACCGGCAATGGGCTTCGCGTGTTGGACATCGAGGATCCGGCCAATCCGGTGCTCCTCGGGACGGCGGCGCCGCCGTTCGCGTGCTTCGACATCGTCGCACACGGCGACCTCGTGTTCGTCGCCGACGGCGCCGGCGGGCTTCGCATCGTCGACGTCACCGACCCCACGACGCCGACGCAGATCGGCAACTACGCGACGACCGACGCGCGCGCCGTCGCCATCTTCGGCTACTCGGTGATCGTCGCCGACAACCTGGGTGGCCTCGTCGTCGTCGACGTAACCAATCCCGCGAGCCCAACGCTCGTCAGTACGTACGACACACCCGGCGAAGCGCTCGGCGTGACGACGTCGGGGCTGCGCGTAATCGTCGCGGATGGAACCGCGGGGCTCCATGTGGTCGACCTCACCAACCTTGCGAGCCCGACGCTACTCGGGTCGTACGACACCGTCGGCGAAGCGCGCGCGATCGCGATGGACGGACTCGTCGCGTTGGTGGCGGATGGACTCTCCGGGCTGCACGCGATCAGCACCAGCGATCCCGTGAATCCCGCGCTGCTCGGCTCATACGACACTCCGGGCTTCGCGCAGAGTGTCTTCGTCGCGGGCGATCGCGCGTACGTGGCGGACGGAATGGGCGGCGGCCTGCAGGCGATCGACATCACCAACGCTTCGGCCCTGTCGCTCATTCTCGCGTATGACACGCCGGGCACGACGCACGACGTCGTGGTCGACGGAACGGAGGCGTTCGTCGCAGATCGTGGAAGTTTTCGTGTGATTGCAGTCGGAAGTCTGGTCGACGCCGAGATTGGGAGCTTGGGCACAGCGCTCTACCCCCGCGTCCACGTGTCGGGCAATCTCGCGGCGGTCGCTTCGGAAGCCGGGTTTGATTTTGTCGATGTCAGCAACCCAGCCAATCCGGTGATCGCGAGTTCGTTTTCGTTCTTCGAAATGATCAGCCAGGTTGTGATCGACGGTAGTCGCGCGTACGTCGCCGCCATTGGTTCGCTCTCTCGAGTGGACATCACGGATCCGTCCAATCCGACTTTCCTTCCCGGCTACGCGGAAGTGACGGCGTATGACATGGCGGTGGCAGGTGGTCTTGCCTACGTATCCGGTTCTGGGGGTATCCGCATACTCGACGTATCGTACCCCGACACCCTGGTACAGATCGGCTCCGCGGCGAATGGAAGGGACGGGGTCTTCGTTTCCGGCAACCAAGTGTACGGTTGGACTCGACAACTTCTTCAGAGCACCTTGAGCATCTACGTCGTCGACGACCCGACCGCCCCCGTCTCGGCAGCCCTAGTCTTCTTCACAGGTCAAATCAACGATGTCTTCGTTGCCGGCGATCGTGCTTACATAGCCGCTGGTTGGAGTAACGTGGACCCGACCGGCAGCGACGGGCTGTGGATTTACGACGTCGCGGACGTCACGAATCCGCAACTCATTACGAGATTCGATCCCCCCGGTAATGCCAACGTCAGGAGTGTCAGCGTCTCGGGGAACAACGCCATCGTTGGCATCGACAACGCGCTGTGGTTTCTCGATGTGACGAATCCCGCGTCGCCCGTAGTCCAAGAGGTGCGGACGGTAACCGGCGGAGCCACGAGTGTCGCTTTCGATGGCGAGCATGCGTTCGTGACGGATCCGTCGAACCTGCGAGTATTGACGGTACTTCAATCTCAAGTCATCGGCCTCGACAAGGAGGCGCAATCCTTGCTCGTCGACGGGCCCGCGAGCGGGATCCTCCGCGCGCGACTGACCACGACCCAGAGCGGCAGCATCTCGCTTGAGATCGCGGCAGACTCCCCCGCAACGTGGCAGTTGGTAACGCCGGGCAGTACGTGGCACCGTCTCGATGTTCCCGGCGATGATCTCACGTGGCGCTCGACGCTCAATTGGATGCCGGGGCAGATTCCGAGCATCTCCGACCTCCAGCTCGAATGGCTGACAGCGGCCGCCATAGTCCAAACCATCGCCGACGTCCCCAACGACCAGGGCGGATGGCTACGTGTCAACTTCGCGCGCAGCGGCTACGACTTCGTCGAAGAGACCGTCACGCCGGTGACCAACTACGGCATCTGGCGACGCGTCGACGATCTTGCGCTAGTGGCGTCGCTGGATGGGGCCCGCCAGCCGGACGCGGACGTTGCGATTGCGGAGGCGTTTCGCGGGATGCCGTTGCGCGCCGTGGGCGACCGCGTGTTCGTGCAATCGTCTCGGGTGACCGATGCCGACTTCCCGGCCGGAACGTGGGAGTTGGTCATGAACGTGCCTTCGCTGCAGAAGCAAACCTATCTGGCCGCGATTCCGACCGCGGCCGATTGGACGCCGTCGGCGGACAACTACACCGCGCTCGTGATCACCGCGCATACCACCACGCCCTCGATCTGGTTCGCGAGCTCGCCGGACAGCGCCTACTCGGTCGATAACATCGCGCCGTCGGTGCCGAGCAGCTTCGTGGTCGCGTACAACACTGGGAGCGGAAACGCGCTCTCGTGGGACGAATCGCCCGACGAGGACTTCCAGTACTTCCGCGTGTACCGTTCGAGCAATCCCAGCTTCACGCCGTCGGCCGGCACCCTGGTGCACGAGACCATCGCCGCCGGCTGGTCCGATCCGGACTACGACGGCTGGCCGGTCTATTACAAGGTGACTGCACTGGACTACGCGGGCAACGAGAGCGCGCCGTCCGGCACGGGGACCACGACCGATGTGGGAGACGCTGCTCCGCGGACGTTCGCGCTCTACCCGAACGTCCCCAATCCGTTCAATCCGACCACGCTCATTCGCTACGACGTGCCGGCCAGCGGGGGCGAGGTGACGCTGCGCATCTACGACGTGAGCGGGCGGCCGGTGAAGACGCTGGTCGAGGGCGTGCAATCCGCGGGGTCGAAGTCGGCGACGTGGGACGGCCGCGACGACGCGGGGCGCGCGGTGGCGTCGGGCGTGTATTTCTACCGCCTCGCGGCACCGGGCTTCACGAAGACCCACAAGATGGTGCTGATGAAATAGACCGCGTTCCTTGCCGTTCGCGCCCGAATGCCGTAGACTGCATGTGGCCGCGCCGAGTTGCCCGCTTGCGGGCAGTCTATAGAAAGGCATCCACGTGCCGAATGTAACCAAGGGCCGCGCGAAGAGCGCCGGGTCCATCCCCGCGCGCGACCAGTCGTCGAAAAGCTCCCCCGCCAATACCTCGTCGTTTTCGATCGGGCGGCAGGACCAGGTCCTGTGCCTCGAAGGCGGCGAGGCCGCCGCGCGCGTCGCCTACCGACTGAGCGAAGTCATCGCCATCTATCCCATCACGCCGTCCTCCGTCATGGGCGAATTGTCCGACGAGTGGGCCGCGCACGGTCAGCCGAACGTTTTCGGCACGGTACCGCGCGTCATCGAGATGCAGAGCGAGGGGGGCGCCGCGGGCGCGGTGCACGGCGCGCTGCAAGCCGGCGCTTTGACCACGACCTTCACCGCGAGTCAGGGCCTCCTTCTCATGATCCCGAACATGTACAAGATCGCGGGCGAGCTGACGAGCACGGTGTTCCACATCGCGGCGCGCACCGTGGCCACCCATGCGCTTTCGATCTTCGGGGACCACAGCGACGTCATGGCCGCGCGCCAGACCGGCTTCGCGATGCTCTTCTCCGCGAGCGTGCAGGAGGTCATGGACCTGGCGCTGGTCGCGCACGTCGCCACGCTCGACGCACGCGTTCCGTTTCTGCACGTCTTCGACGGTTTTCGAACCTCGCACGAGATCCAGAAGATCGACGTGCTCTCCGACGAAGACTTGCGCGCGATGCTCCCCGCGATCTCGGTGCGCGCCCACCGCGAGCGGGCACTGTCACCGGATCATCCCGTGGTGCGCGGCACCGCGCACAACCCCGACACCTACTTCCAGGCGCGCGAGGCGGCCAATCCGTTCTATCTTGCGACGCCCGCCATCGTGCAGCGCACGATGGACGCGCTGGCGGCGCGCACGGGGCGGCATTATCGCCTCTTCGACTACGTGGGCGCGCCCGACGCGGAACGCGTGATCGTCGCCATGGGCTCGGCCTGCGAGACCATTGAGGAGACCGTCGCTACGCTCTCCGCGCGCGGCGACAAGGTGGGCGTGGTCAAAGTCCGCCTCTTTCGTCCCTTCGACGCGCGCGCGCTGGTCGAAGCGCTCCCGCCGTCGACCCGCGTGGTCTCCGTGCTCGATCGCACCAAGGAACCGGGCGGGGCCGGCGAGCCGCTCTATCAGGACGTGGTGACCGCCCTGCACGAGGATGCGCAGAGTTCCACGGCGCGCTTCGCGCGCGTGCCGCGCGTGGTCGGCGGGCGCTACGGTCTCTCGTCGAAGGAGTTTACGCCCGCCATGGTCAAGGCGGTCCTCGACGACGCGGCCAGCGCGGCGCCGAAGAACCACTTCACCGTCGGCATCCACGACGACGTCACCCACACCAGCCTCGAATACGATCCGGCGTTCCTGCTCGACGGGCGCGACGTGGTGAGCGCGGTATTCTGGGGCCTTGGGAGCGACGGCACCGTCGGCGCCAACAAGAACTCGATCAAGATCATCGGAGAACAAACCGATCGCTTCGTGCAGGGCTACTTCGTCTACGACTCGAAAAAGGCGGGGGCGCGCACGGTCTCGCACCTGCGCTTCGGGCCGTCGCCGATCCGGAGTCCGTACCTGATCGA
>DASPGK010000082.1:0-3596 GCA_035620655.1 Candidatus Krumholzibacteriia bacterium | reverse complement strand
CACGACGAAGTAGGCCACGTCCTGCGCCGTTCGGCGTTACTCATCAACACGTCGTCGGTCGAGGGGTTTCCCAATGCGTATCTGGAAGCCTGGAACCACGGTGTGCCGGTGGTCGCGTTCAACGATGTCGACGGCATCATTCGCGAGGCTGGCGTTGGCACCGTGTGTTCTTCAATAGACGACATGGCGGACGCGGTTCGCAAACTGACCGCCGACCCGGCGGCCATGGACGCCATGCGCAATCGCGCGCGGCGACTCGTCCGAGACCGTTTTTCGTCGCAATCGCTCGGCCCGCAGTACGCGGAGTTCTTCGAGGAGTTATTGACGGCGCGTCACGGCGCGGGTGCGCCGCCAAGTGTCTCGGTGCGCCGTCCCTGAAACCGCGCGGAATCTCTAGCCCATGTGTGGAATCGCAGGATTTATGTCGCGTAACGGCGACTCGGCACAGCTCGCGCGAGACCTCGCGCGAGCGGTGGCGTGCTTGCGCCACCGCGGCCCCGACGACGAAGGCCTATGGAACGACGGCGCCGGTACCGGCCTGGGGTTTCGGAGGCTGTCGATCCTCGATTTGAGCGAACGCGGTCACCAGCCCATGCGATCCAAGGACGGACGCTACGTCATGGTGTTCAACGGTGAGGTCTACAACTTCGCCGAAGTGCGCGCGAGACTGCTCGGTTTGGGGCATTTGTTCTCGGGTACCGGCGACAGCGAAGTGATCCTCACCGCCTTCCAGCAATGGGGCGAACGCGCGGTCGATCACTTCATCGGCATGTTCGCGATTGGTCTGTGGGACGAGCGCGAGCAGACCATGCACCTGTTTCGCGATCGTGTCGGGGTCAAGCCGTTGTACTACGGCTGGGACGGGACCACGCTGTGGTTCGGCTCCGAACTCAAGGCCCTGCGCGCCTTCGGCCATTGGCGTCCGCGCGTCGACCGACAAGCGGTAGGCGAGTTTCTGCACTATGGGTATATCTCGTCGCCGCGCAGCATCTACACCCAGGTGAAGAAGCTGCCGCCCGGATCGAGGCTCGCGCTGTCGCGCACGGGCGATCCGGTCGTCACGCGCTACTGGTCGCTGCTCGACGCGCTGGGAAGCCCGATCGCCGGTGACGACGACGCAATTGAAGCCGAGTTGGAGGCGCTGCTGGCGAGCGCGTTCCAGTATCGGATGGTGGCCGACGTTCCCGTGGGCGTATTCCTCTCGGGCGGCGTCGACTCGTCGCTGGTGACCGCCATCCTGGCCCGCGAAGCGACGCAGCCCATTCGAACCTTCACGATCGGCTTCGCGGAGGACCACAGAGACGAGTCCGCGTGGGCGCGCAAAGTGGCGAACCACCTCGGTACTCGGCACACGGAGTACATTCTCGGCGTGCAAGAAGCGCTTGCGATGACGCGCGACTGGGGGACTCTGTTCGACGAGCCGTTCGGGGACGCGTCGGGAATACCGACCTTGTTGGTTTCAAGACTGGCGCGGGCCGAAGTCACGGTGGCGCTCTCCGCGGACGGCGGCGACGAGTTGTTCATGGGCTACAGCGTCTACGACGACGTGCTGGGACGACTCGATACGCTCGCGCGCGTGCCGAGTTGGCTGAAGACGGCGTCCGCGCACTCGCTGTCCCATACCCCCGTGGGCGTGCTGGACGGCGCGCTGTCCCGGCTCGGAAGCTCGGCCGCGGTCCGGGGTCGAGTCTCGCGCCGCATTCGCCGCGCGCGCGCGATCATGCACGACGCCACGCCCGATCGCGTGTACGACGCCGCCATCTCGTACTGGCTCCCCGAAGAGGTGCGCGGGCTGATGGGAGACTACTCGAACCCGCGCACGCTGGCGGACGCGTATCGCGGAGAGCCGCTCGAGCGCATGTGTCTCTGGGATTTCCACCACTATCTCCCCGACGACATCATGACCAAGGTGGACCGCACGACCATGGCGGTGAGTCTGGAAGGGCGCGAGCCGATGCTCGACCACCGACTTGCCGAGTTCGCGTTTCGGCTCCCCAGCCGTCTGCGGCGTGGGCCGCTCGGTCCCAAGCACATCCTCAAGAAGATATTGTACCGCCACGTTCCTCGAGAGCTCGTGGACCGGCCCAAGCAAGGGTTCGCGATTCCGCTGGAAGGCTGGCTGCGCGACGACCTCCGCGCGCTCGCGGGAGACTACCTGGCCGAAGCGCGTATCAGGAATGCGGGGTACTTCGACGCCCGGGTGGTTCGACGACTGGTGGACGATTTCTATCGGGGAAACGGCAGCACCGCCGACCAGTTGTGGTTCCTGCTCGCATTCGAGTTGTGGCGCGAGAAGTGGGGAGCGGGCGTCGACGCATGATGCATCGAATTTTGATTCTGGATAACGAGTTCGAGATGGGCGGCAAGGAGAAATCGTTGTTTCAGTTCGTCGCGCGCGCCGACCGGAGCCGATTTCACTTCGCGGTGTGCTGTCTCAAGGAGGGCGGATACTTCAAGAGCAAGACGGAGGCAATGGGCGTCCCGTTCTACGACGGGCTCCAGCGGCACCGTTTCGACGCCTTCGCGTTCTTGGGCCTCGAGCGCGTGCTGAGGATCGAGCGCCCCGGGCTCATCTACACGTTCTCGCACCCGAACACCGTCATTTTCTCTTACCTCGCGAAGCTCCGCGGACTCGTGGATCGCGTGGTGGTGTCCTACCACGCGATGGGCGACATCGGCGGCACGCGCCAGGTGCTGCCGTACCTGCGCCCGCTGTTGCGACGCGCGGACGCGCTGCTGGCCGTGGCCGAAGTGCAGAAGGACTATTTGGTCCGGGACGAAGGGCTTCCGCGCGAGCACATTCGCGTGATCCACAACGGCGTGGACACGTCGACGTTCCGGCCGGCGACGACCGAAGAGCGCGCCAGCGGCCGGCGCGAGCTCGGCATCGACGATCGCGACGTCGTTCTCGTCACGGTGGCGTCGCTGAAGGCGCTCAAGCGCATCGACGCGCTGCTCGCGGCCGCCGCGCGACTGCACGGTGCCGGCGCACCGGTGCGCGTGCTGCTCGTGGGCGAGGGGCCGGAGCGGAGCGCGCTGGAGTCGCTGGCGCGACAGTTGGGAATCGCCGAACGGACCATCTTCGCGGGGCTCCGCGACGACGTCGACCGGCTGTTGCGCGCGGCGGACCTGTTCGTTCTTTCGTCGCGCACAGAGGCGTTTCCAAACGTGGTGTTGGAGGCGATGTCGGCGGGCCTGCCGGTCGTGGCCACCGACGTCGGGAGTGTCCGCGAGATGGTCGAGCCGGGGATGAGCGCCCTCGTGGTTCCGCCCGGCGACGACGACGCACTCGCAGCGGCACTCGCCGAGCTCGTTAGCAGCCCCGACCGGCGGCGGGCCTTCGGTCATCGCGGGCGCGAAATCGCCATGGAACGCTTTCGCATCGAGGCGATGTGCGCGGCGAGGGAAGCGCTCTTCGACGAGTTGCTCACGCGCGCGCCGGGGGCGGCCAGCGCGGCGGTGGCGTCATGAACGTCCTCAAGTTCGTATTCGGTCACCGCGGCGCGGGCAACCTCGTGCGCCGCAGCGCGCAGATCGCGACGCGCTTCGGTCCCGGCCCCGAGCGCATGGGGGCGCGCTTCGAACGCTTCATGGAC
>DASPGK010000081.1:0-3564 GCA_035620655.1 Candidatus Krumholzibacteriia bacterium | reverse complement strand
GATCATGTTGCCGCGCGCGTGCGCTTCGTGCAGGCCCCAGCGGATGGCACGGAAGAAGCCGGGCAGGAACACGACGTAGGCCTGGTCCAACTCTTCCTTGGTGTAGAACCCCTTCGCCACCAGGAACTCGGTGTTGTAGAGACCCATGACGTCGGCCTTGCACTCCTCCAACGGCGAGTAAAGCGTCTTCAAAGCTAGGTTCACCGTCGTCTTGGATCCGTCGGGGAGCGTGATCGTGCCCGGTCCCAGGCCGTGGGAGAGTTCGTGCATGACCGAACTCCCGAAGAAGCTATCGAAGTTCACGTATGGGAGCTGCTCCGGCGTCAGCACGAGGCTCGCGATCGGCATCAGGATCTTGTCGTACTTGGCGCGGGAGATGTTCTTGAGCATCACTTTCTTCGACCCCTTGGCCTCGCGTACGCGTTCGTCGTTGGGCAGGTTGTACGCGATCGCGTGCACGCCCTTGCCCATGTCGCCGCCGACGTGGATCACGTCGACGACCGCGATGGGCGAATCGGTGCCGCGATTGGGGTTCTTGAATTCGTTGGGGATGGGGAGGTTGCGCTCCATCGCGGGCAAATAGTGCTTCACCTCGTCCAGCTTCTTGCTGTCGGTCGGATTGCGCATCGCGATGACGGCCTCGAACGACGCCTTATAATTGAACAGGGCGTCCTCGTAGACTTCGTAGGGACCGATGGTGACGTCCAGAATGTTGTCCTTGATGTCCATCCAGTCCATGTCGCTCTGGAAGTAGTCGTTGGATTGAAACGCCGCCGCGCGGCTGCGCAGGAAGGTTGCGAGGGTCGTGTAGTCCACACCGTTCGCAAGCTGCGCCTTGGACGACTCGGCGGTGAGAATGTCGGCGGCCTCGTTCATGAGCCGCGATGCGTCGCGCAAGTACGACCCGTACGCCTCGCTGTAGGGAACCGCGTGCAGCGTGCCGTCCGCCCCGCGCGCGACGCGCGAGAAGTAGCCCGTCATCGCGTCCTTCTGGTCGGGATTCGCGGCGATGTACGCCTCGAGCTCCTCCTTGGTCATATCGAGCGGGTAGTAGCCGGCGCCCGCGGGTTTCGGCGTGGAACCGATGAACGGCGTGTCGTGCTCCAGGCGCAGCCACGGACCCGAATTCAAATTGAAGAAGTACAGCAGGTCTTGCGCCAGCCTCTTGTTGGGCCCGTCGACCGCGGCCGCGGCCGCGAGCTGATCGCGCATCGCGACGTTGCCCTCCCACACCTGGTGCAGGAAGATTTCGTCGAAGATCCGAGCCACTTCGACCAGCCTGGAGAGCGCCTGCTTCTCCGGGGGCGACAGGATGGTGGCGTCGTACACGATCTCGACCGGCGCCAGGCGCGCCATCTGAATGAGCAAAGAATCTTGAGGGATGTGGGTAAAGCTCAACTCCGCGGCCTCCTCCGCTTGCTTCGACTTCCTGCTGCACGCGGGGAGCCACGCGACCAGCGCGACGATCGCCACGGTGATGGCCTTGCTAACGAACGATTTCATCGATTCTCCTTCAGGGGATGGCGCTCCGAAGAACGCGTGTCCGGCCGGGTTCGGGGGACGGCCCCTGCCTCCTCATCTAGCGTGAGCGGGTATTATGGGCCTTGCCGGTTCCAGTTGTAAAGGCGGTCCGCGCACCCGCCAGCGGTCGGGATGGCACTCGGGGGCGCCGCCGCCCCGCATCCGTATGGCCAAACTGCACTCACTTGTTCCGCGGGCTCGATTGGCGTATTATCCACCC
Source organism: Candidatus Krumholzibacteriia bacterium (assembly GCA_035620655.1). GTDB lineage: Bacteria > Krumholzibacteriota > Krumholzibacteriia > WVZY01 > JAKEHA01 > JAKEHA01. Next base: position 1,823 of record DASPGK010000081.1, on the reverse strand, counting down.
CTCTTCCCCTGTACCCAGCGCGCACCATGCGACGAAGCGTCTCCATCGCTGCCCTGACACTCGTCGGGGTTTGGATGCCCGCCGCCGATCCGGCCGGCGCGGCCGACGTCACCCTTTCGCTCCGGTTCCGAGACTCCGGGGGCACACAGCTCTCCGTGCGCGCGGGTGTGTTCGCCGGCGATGTCTCGTATCCCACCGGCAACCCGGGAGCGAACCTGTACCAGTCGCGGGGCGATCGGAGCTACTTCTACACCGGCGGTAACGTTTCCGTCGTCGTGCCGGCGGGGCCGGTCACCATCCGCGCCGGCCGCGGTTTCGAGTTCGAGGTGCTCGACACGACGCTGACCGTCACCTCGTCGAGGACCCTTACCTTCCGACTGAATCGCATCATCAACATGAAGAATCTGGGGTGGTATTCGGGAGACACCCACGTCCATATCTCGCACCCACCCGTCGTCTACTCGCTCGACGCGCAGGACCTGGCGCTGGTCGCGCGCGCCGAGGAGTTGAACTTCATCAATTCGATGGAGGAGTCGGAGTACTTCACGGGCACGATCGACCCGGTCAGCACGTCGGATCGCATCGTTTTCTTCAGCAAGGAGCAGCGCAACGCGCACTTCTCGCACCTGTCGATTCTGGGGATGAAGCAGTGGATCTACGACTCCGCCGGTTGCGACGACGAAAATGTGGCGTGCGGCAGTACGCTGGATGCGTCCATCTATGCCCAGGCGCACGCGCAGCCCGGCGAGATCGCGGTGATCGCGACGCATCCCTTCTCGACCTTTGACCACTTCGACATCGAGGGCTGGCCGGGTGTGGGAATGTGGCGCGGCATGCCGGTCGATCTCGCGGCGGGTACGGTCGACGCCATGGACCTCTTGTGCTACACGAGCGCGGTGCCGCCGGCCGGCGTCGAGCCGTACTTCCAGGCGCTCAACGCGGGCTTTCGCCTCCCACCCGCGGCGGGCACGGACTGCGGGCTGGGGTCCGGCACCTCCGGCCCGGCGGGCGGGTTTCGTGTCTACGTCGACCCGGTCGGCACGTTCACGATGGACTCGTGGATCGCGGGGTTGAAGGCGGGACGCTCGTTCGTCACCAACTACCCGCTGTTCACCGCGTTCAATGTCGAGGGCGCGGTGCCCGGTGATGTCCTCACGGTCAACGAAGCGACGCTAAGCGGCACGGTGTCGGTTCGTTGCCGGCTGCCCATTCATCGCGTCGAGATCTGGGGCGACACCGGACTCTTGGATAGCATGACCCCACCCAACGGTACTGCCAAGTCGTTCACCGCATCCTTCGACGTCGCGAGCGCGGGACTCACGTGGGTGGTCGCGCGCGTTCTCGGCCTGGCGTCGGGGTGGCACGCCATTCCGGCGGGCGGGCTGTTCGCGCAGACCGCACCCATCTACCTCGAACGCAGCACGGCCATGCGCGATCCCGAGACGCGCGGCGTTTCGTACACGCGGGCGCAAGCCGCGGAGTACTTCCTGGTTCAAGTCGACGAAACCGAGACCGTCTTCAACGCGCTGGGCTCCTTCCCGAACGGGTCGCGCGAGTCGTTCGATTTGGCGATCGCGTCGGCGCGCGCGTTCTATCAAACCCTGGCCGGCACGCCGACCGACGTCGGGTCGCCGGCCTTGCCCGAAGCCTGGGCGCTTCGCAACGTGTGGCCGAACCCATTCGCGGGCGACGTGCACATCGACTATACGAGTCCGGACGGCGGAGGCGAGCACACGGTTGCGATCTACGACGTGGCCGGCCGCGTGGTCAACGTGCTGTTCTCAGGACGCCGCGACGGTGGCGATCACCGGCTGGGCTGGGAC
>DASPGK010000080.1:0-16192 GCA_035620655.1 Candidatus Krumholzibacteriia bacterium | reverse complement strand
CGATCGCGACGTGGTGGATACCGCGCGCCGGTTCTTCGAGGGCATCGGCCTGGAGGTCGGCGATATCATCGCGCGTAGCGACCTGTACGAGAAGCCCGGGAAGGAGCAGCACGCCTACTGCCTCGATATCGACCGGTGCGGCGACGTTCGTGTGCTCGCCAACGTCCAGCACGACGAGAACTGGGCCGGCACCATGCTCCACGAGCTCGGGCACGCGGTCTACGACCGCTACATCGACGCCGAGCTCCCCTTCCTGCTGCGCGAACACGCGCACGTCTTCGCCACCGAAGCGATCGCGATGCTGTTCGGCCGCCTGTCCAAGGACGCGGACTGGATCGGTCGCATGATCGGCGTGGCGCCGCCCGAGCGTGAGTCGCTCGCCCGCGAATCGGAGCGCAACGCTCGCTTGTCGCAGCTGGTCTTCGCCCGTTGGTGTCAGGTGATGGTGCGGTTCGAGCGCGCCCTCTACGCGAACCCGGACGGAGATTTGAACCAACTCTGGTGGGACCTCGTCGAGCGCTACCAGTCCGTGCCGCGTCCCGAAGGGCGGAACGAACCCGACTGGGCCGCGAAGATCCACGTCGTTTCCGCGCCCGTGTACTATCACAACTACATGCTGGGAGAGTTGTTCGCCTCGCAGCTCGACTACACGATCCAAAAGAACGTGTTGCACGCGCGCAACGGGCGCGCCTCTTTCGTGGACCAGCGGGCGGTCGGGGAATTCCTGCGCGAGAAGGTGTTCGCGGGCGGAAAGCGCTGGCGGTGGGACGAACTCGTCACGCGCGCCACCGGCGAGCCGCTCAACCCCGAGCGCTTCGTCGCGCAGTTCGTGCACTGACAATCAACGGTCGTACTTGGCGATGAACTCTTCGGCCTTGCGCACCACGTCGCGGTTGCCGACGAAGACCGGCGTGCGCTGGTGGAGCGCCTCCGGTTCGACGTCGAGGATGGGACCGCGCCCAGTGGATCCATAGCCCCCCGCCTGCTCGATCACGTAGGCCATCGGAACCGCTTCGTACAGCAACCGCAGCTTGCCGGTCGGCTTCTTGGGGTCCTTGGTGTCCGCGGGGTAGTAGAACACGCCGCCGCCGAAGAGCGTGCGATGGACGTCGGCCACCATCGATCCGATATACCGGAGCGAGAGCGACTTGGGACTCCCCTCTTCGCCCTGCAACCAGCGCGTGTAGTGGCGCACGCCTTCGGTCCAGTATTTCTCGTAGCCCTGGTTGACGCTGTAGTACTTCGCCTGGTCGGGGATGCGCACGTTCGGGTGCGAGAGCAGGAACTCGCCGATCGACGGGTCGAGCGTGAATCCATTGACGCCGTGGCCCGTCGTGTACACGAGCATCGTGCTCGATCCGTACACCAGATAGCCGCCGGCGACGATCTCGCGCCCGCTCTGCAGCACGTCCTCCATGCGCCCCGGTCCCGACTTCGAGCGCCGGCGGAAGATCGCGAAGATCGTTCCCACCGCGACGTTGAAATCGATGTTGGTCGAACCGTCGAGCGGGTCGAACACGAGCACGTACTCTCCGGTCGGATACTGCTCGGGGATGGGGATGATGTCCTTCGACTCTTCTGAGGCCATGCAGCACAGGCGGCCGGTGTGGTCGTTGAGCTGATAGATGGTGCGCTGCGCGTACACGTCGAGCTTCTGCACTTCCTCCCCCTGCACGTTCTCGTGGCCGGCCGATCCCAGAATGTCGGCGAGGCCCGCGCGCTGCGTGCGGCTCGCGATGAGCTTGCCGGCCAGCGCGATGTCGTAGAGGAGACTGGTCAGAGCGCCCGACGAATCGGGGAATTTCTCCTGCTCCATCAAGATGTGGCGCTCGATCGTGATGACGCCGGGCTGCGTTGCCTTGGGGATTTCGGGTGGCATGCTTCGACCTCGATGTGGTGTGATGGTAGCACGTCGCGCGCCGCGCGCTACCAGTACCAATTGAACTGGACCGTCAGTCCGTAGCCGAACACGTCGTCGAAGGGCGCCGCGTCGATGCCGACATAGACCACGTGCGCGGCCCCTCCCAGCGACAGGTGCGGCGTCAGCCCCGCTTCGTAGCCCATCGCGCCCAGCACCGACAGGCCGGTGTCCGACTCGGTTCCGCTCACGGGGAAGCCAACCACCGAGGGCGGTGGGGTTACCTCGGCGCGACCGCGACCGACGCCGATTCCTCCGCGCATGAAGAAACCAGCGTTGCCGGGGAAATACGTCGCCGCGACGGTGGCCGCCCACACCGACGTCTGGGCGGGAACGTCCTCGGGTACGCTGCCGATCTCGTAGTCCTTGGTCCAGCCCCAGAGCTCGAGGCCGACCAGCACGTCCTGTTTGAGCGCCCAGGCGAAGCGCGCGTTTCCGGCCGCCGATTCCTCCCGCCGACGCTCATCGTCGGGCCAGGTCCACGACACCGACGCCCCACCCAAGCCGAAGCCCGTCGAGAAGCCGCTTCGGTTCGGCTGCTCCGCGTATGCCGGCGGCACGGACCACACCGCGACGATTCCGAGCGCGGCGATCGTGCGAACAACGACACGCATGGGCTTCCGGGCGCGTTCGATCAGAAGCGCAGCATGACACCGACAGTGATGGTCTGGAAGATCTCGTCGTCGCCCTGGGCGGGCTCGCCGCCTCCTTGGGGGCGCAGGAGATCACCCGGAGCAAACTCACTGCTCGAGCAGTAAACGTACGAGTACTTCGCGTACGCGCCCCACGAGTCGGCCAAGGCGTACTGCACTCCCAGCGCGGGCGCGATCATCATTCCGCTGCAGTCCTCCATGGTGTTGGACAGCACGCCTTCGATCGTGAGTGGGTCGGCCGACGTCTGATAGTAGCCCACGCTGAACTCGGCGAACGGATTGGTACGCGCGCTGGGCACGGCGACAAAGCGCGCGGAGCCGCTGAATGTCATGGTGGTGATCAACCCGCCCTCGACATCCGGAACACCGACGAAGCCGATCACCGACTTCGAATCGGTTGAGTTATTCTCCCACGACGCGTAGGTGAAATTCGCATTGACGTCCAGCCAGGAGATTACGTTCATGCCCCCGCCGGCGCCGAACTGAAAGGCGGAGTTCCACAGATCGTTGAACACCCCCGGGTTGCTCGGCAGGGAGCCCCCGAGTTCGACGAAGAGGTGGAACTTGTTCGGGATGCGAAAGTACTTCGCTTCTTCCGGCGGGCTCCCGACTTGAGCGTGGGCCGACCCCACCAGCATGCATCCCAGGATCGAGAGGCTGAATGTCATCAACGCGCGTTTCATCGATTCCGTTCTCCTACTGATTCGGCGCGGCGACCCGCGTGCCGTCCGTTTCGAATGATCTTTCGTGATGGATCGGGAGACCCGGCCCGAGGCGGGCCGGTCCGGTCTGGGCGTGACCCTCGCGTTTTTTTTCAGGGGCGAAAGCATAGCCGATTGCCGCGTGCGCTTGAAGCCCAAAAGTGCCCGCGCGACGGGGACCCGCTCAGGGGGCGTAGAGCTCGAAACGCGCGTCCTGGGGGCGCGCCACGCCCAAGAGGTCGCACGCGCGGCCGCCGTTGACCGCGGCCTCCACCACATCCCAGCTGTCGAGCAGCACGATGAGCGTGCCGGCCGCTCCGTCGGCGTAGGTCCGCACGAGCCCGCCGGCGTCGATGTTGCCGACGCGGGCGCGCACGCGGCCAAGGTCCGGTCCGAACGCGCGCTCGAGAACCGCCCGCGGCAGATCCGAAAGTAAATTGCCGAAGCGATCGATGTGGCGCCCCAGCGCGTGCACGCGTCCGCCGTCGATAGAGACGCTGGGGATTCCGCGCAACATGACTACGCGGTCGGTCGCGGGCCCGAAGTCGGCGGGCGTGCATCCGCGGGCGATCGCGGCCGCAACCGGAGCGAACAAGTCGCGGCCCTGGAAGGTGGCGCCCCGCGCTACGGCGCCGGTGGCCAGTTGCGCCGCGGCTTCGTCGATGGCGAAGAAGCTGGCGGCGGCGTGCATCGCAAGCAGGTCGCTGGCGAAGCCGTTGTCGGGTCCCACCAGAGTGCGGTCGCCGATCTCGATCACGAGGCAGCGCCGCGCGGTCCCCACACCGGGGTCCACAATCGCGACCACCACCGCACCCGCGGGCAAATATTCGAACGACCGCGCGAGCAAGAAGCTCGCGCGCGAGACGTCGTGCGCGGGGACGTCGTGGGTGAGGTCGACGACGGCGGACGCGGGCGACGACGAGGCCAGTACCGCGCGCGTCACGCCGGCGTAGAATTCGTCGCTCCCGTAGTCCGTGAGCAGGACGATGGGCCGCCCCATACCGCGCTACTCTCCAGCGAGCTTGCGCACGATTCGCTGGCCCAAGCTGCCGGAGCGCTCCCACTTCTCTTTCAAGTCGTCGATCACCCGCCGTGTAGCGTCGTAGCCGATCTCGATCATCTCGGCGGCGTGTTCGAAATCGAACGAGCTGTACGCGTCGACGTTGGGGTGAACGACGAAGTCCGCCTTGGCTTCCGATATCGGAAAATTCTTGCGCGCCATGAGCCCGGTCACCTGGACCACCAGCTGCAGGATGTTCTGCGGGCGCCGGTAGCTGGGGTCGACCGGCGCCAGGTGCGACGCCAGCACGAACTCCGCACCCATCTCGCGCGCGGTCTCGACCGGCAGGTACTGCGAGAGACCGCCGTCGACGAAATACTCGCCGTCGATCTCGACCGGCAGATAGATCTGCGGAATGCTGCAACTGGCGCGTACCGCGCGCGCGACCGGGCCGCTGCGGAAGACCTTGGTGTCGCCGGTCACGAGGTTGGTGGCGACGACCGCGCACGGGATCGCAAGGTCCCCGAAATCGAGCTTGCCGATGGTCTCCACGACGAAGTCTTCGATCCGCTGGGACGAGACGAATCCCAATCGGGTGAGCCGGATGCTGACCAGCTTCCGCCAGCTCATATTGGTCGCGACCGTTTCCATGGTCGAGATCGGCATACCCGAGGCGTACATCGTCCCGACGATACTCCCGCCGCTGGTCCCGGCTATGTATGAAATGGGTATTCCGGCTTCGACCAGTGCCTTGACCACCCCCACGTGCGTCACCGATTTGGCCGTGCCACCACTGAGGGCCACTCCGATGGCGGGCAGTTTCATCGCGGCTCCTGGGAAAAATTGCAACGATTCCGCCAAAAAGGGCGTCTAAGGGTCAACCATGGGAGATCGTTGGGAACCGGGCGCGCCGGCCCCGCGTATGTAGTCGACAAGGAGGGGTGATATGAGAACGTTGGCGATTGGTGCATCGGCTGGGTTGATCCTGATCGGTGCCTATTCACTTGTATATGCCTGCAACGAGTCCAAGGCAAACCGCGACACCGCGGCCAAGGCCGCGAAGGCACCCAAAGCTGCCACGTGGTACGCGGTCGAGGCAAGCGCAACTACGCCCAAGGTCGACCACGTGATCGGCCACCCGGTCGGCGTCTGCAAGACCGTCGAGGCCCCCATCGCCATCGAAGTCGACGTCCCCGGCGAGGCTTTCCAGATGACGCGCGTGATTCACATCCGCGGCGCGGCGGTGAAGCACCCGGAGGCGCCCGCGACCCCGGTCGATGCCGTGAAGCGGACCGCGAAGGTGGCCGCGACACTCGGCCGCGCGTTCGTCACGACGGTCGGTGCGGTGTGGGGATCGCTCTTCGACGTCGCGGTCCAGGCTACCGCGGCCCTGGTCTAGAGACACTACTTCTCGCGCCGCACGCCGTCGGCCAGAAAGTGCCGGTAGCGCTCGGCGACTTCCACCACGGGTAGCCCCACTACCTCGGGGACGGCGTAGGGGTGAATCTCCGCCACCCGCTTCGCCAGCGCCGGAAACAGCTCTCGGGCCGTCTTGACCACCATCATTGCCTCGGACTCCTCCACCACATCGTCCTCCCACCGATAGACGCTTCGGCACTCGGGAAGCAGGTTCACGCACGCGGCGAAGCGTTCCTCCACCAGCAGCCGCGCGATACGCCGCGCGTCCGCCATGGTCGGCGCCGTAATGAGAACGACAATGTAGTCGGATCCCGCCATGTCAGTGCAACCCCACGCGCCCCATCAGGGCGTGGACTCCGAAGTATAGCAGCACGCCGGTCGCCGCGCTGATCGAGTAGCGCCCCTCGGGATGCTGGTTGATCTCGGGCATGAGGTCGGTGGCCGCAACGTAGAGGGCGATGCCGCACGAGAGCGCCAATCCGATCCCCTTGAGCCCCTCGCCCAGGAGCGACATGCACGCCGCCCCGAGCAGGGTCGCGGCCGCGAGCAGCAGGGCGGCCTCGCGCGCGCTCTTGCGCGTCCTACCGGACGCGAGCATGAGCGACGAGATGGTCACGCCTTCCGGGACCTTGTGCAGGACGACCGCCAGGGCGATCAGCACGCCGAGCGCGGGGGTGACCAGGAACCCGGACGAAATCGCAACCCCGTCGAAGAACGCGTGCAACGACAAGCCCACCAGCGCAGTCGTGCTAACGCGCGTCGTGACGACGTGCTCGGCGTGGGTCTCTTCGCCGAAATGGAAATGCGTGGTGAAGGTGTGCTCGAAGAGGTGCGCGAGCGCATAGCCGGCGAGCACCCACAGCGGCGCCGACGCCACCAGTTCCAGGCTCTCCGGCAAGAGGCTCACTAGAGCCGCAGCCAGGATGTATCCGGCGCCGAACGCGATGATATGGCTCAAGCGGCGGTGGGACAGGCGCCCGGGCAGCGTCGCCGCCATGCCGCCCGCGAGTGTGGCGGCCGCGGCGAGAAGCGAGAACAGGATGATGAGGGTGGAGGAACTCATATCGTGCGGGCCGCGTCGGCCCTCCCGAATCACTATGTAATCCAATTGTTTCTAAGAAGATAGCGCGTCGGGCCGGTGAAGAATACCCCACGCCCGGGGGGACATCAACGTGAATTCGAGGCGGGTGCGGCGGGCGGGCGTTCAGCGGGCTGCGCGGCGTGCGGGGCTCATGGCCTCGCCCAGAAAATCGGCCAGGACGTTGCAGCACACCACGGTCAGGCAAATCATCAGGCCGGGGAAGATCGCGATCCACGGGCAGTCGCTCAAGTAGCTCTGCGCGTTTTGCAACATGGCACCCCAACTCGGCGTGGGCGGCTGGACGCCAAAGCCCAGGAACGAAAGACCGCTTTCGATGATGATCGCCTGGGCGAGACCGAGCGTCACGGCGACCAGGACGGGCGCGGTCGTGTGGGGCAACAGGTGGCGGACGATGATGCGCCGGTCGGGCAGACCCAGGGTCCGGGCCGCGTCCACGAACTCGTGTTCCTTGGTGGTCATCACAACCGCGCGCACGAGGCGCGCCACTTCCATCCACTGCGTGCAACCGATCATCAAGCAGACCGCGACGATCGATATCTTCGGCGACACCACGCTCGAGAGGAACAGGATCACGAAGAAGACGGGGACCGCCAGCATGAGGTCTACGGCTCGCATCAAGACGGTGTCGACCCATCCGCCGTAATAGCCGGCGACGCCTCCCGCCGCGACTCCAATCAGCAAGGCGACGAGCATCGCCAGGAAGCCCACCGCGAGCGAGATGCGGCCCCCGTGCATCACGCGCACGAAGATGTCGCGCCCGAGGTCGTCGGTTCCGAAGGGATGGTCGAGCGAGGGCGGCAGGTACTGGCGCGTGAGGTCGATCTTGTCCTTGTGATACGGACTCATCAGGGGCGCAAACACCGCCCCCAGCACGACCAGGCTCATGACGATGAGGGCCGCGTACGCCAGCGGGCTTCGCCTCAGCACCGAGCTGAAGTAGTTGTGCTCGCGGCCGCGTGAAGCGCGCGTGGGTGACGAGCGCAGCGTGTCGCGCAGCGGGTGCACCGTCTGCACGACCACCGTGCGCCGCGAGCCGCCTTTAGCGGGCGAGTCTAATACGGGGGTCGAGAATGCCATAGATCGTGTCCGCGATTAGGTTCAGCACGGCGATCAGCGCCGACGCTATGAAGATGATGCCCATGAGCCGCGTATAGTCCTGCCGCAGCAGTCCGTCGTAGAACAACCGTCCCATGCCCGGCCACGCGAAGATCGTCTCCGTGATGATCGACCCGGTGAACAGCGCGGGCAGATTCAGCGCGATCACCGTCAGCACCGGAATGGCCGCGTTGCGCACCGCGTGGCGGAACACCACCGAGCCGCGCGTGGCGCCCTTGGCGCGCGCGACGTTTATGTAGTTCATGGCCAGTACGTCGGAGAGGCTCGCGCGCATGTAGCGACTCCAACTCGCGATGAACAAGAGGGACAAGACCAACGCCGGCATTAACAGGTGGCGCAAGTGATCCAGGACCGAGAACGGCACGCCCAGCGCGAACATGCCCGCGGACGGGAGCAGGCGCCACTTCACCGTGAACAGCATCATCGACATCAGCCCGAGCCAGAACACCGGGATCGAGATGCCGAACAGCGTCACCAGCATGATGACGGAGTCGAACTTGGTGTAGCGCTTGAGTGCCGCGACGATGCCGCCCGAGAGCCCGAACAGGAATGCCAGCAGGAACGCAGCCCCCATGAGCTCGAGGGTGGCGGGAAGGCGCTGCCAGATCATTTCGATCACCGGTTCGCCGGTGACGTACGAGTGCCCGAAGTCTCCGTGAAAAAGCACGCGCTTGAGCCACAAGCCGTACTGGACGATCACGGGGCGGTCGAAGCCGAAGTTGGCGCGGATGCGCGCGACGTCCTCGGGGCCGACCATGGGATTATCGGTCAGCACGGCCACCGGCCCGCCAGGGGTCGCCTGCATCAGTGCAAAACAGATCAGCGACACCAGCAGTACGAGCGGGATGATCGCGATCGTGCGCTTTACGAAGAACCTTAGCATCGACATAAGTTTATTAACAATAATGAGTTATGGGTGTCCGGCGGTGGCTGACGCCGGGCTTCCCAGGCGGGACTGCGAGTTTTGTACCAACTACGGGTTGGCCGACGAGAGCGCCGAGGGCGGGCTAGCGTGAGGAGACCTGAGGCCCGCCCAGGTACCAGGTGGCCGCGTTCCAAGTGTCGGCCGACTGGGTCGCGTTGGGGCGGAAGTTCTGCAGGCGCTCGGTCACCGGATCGATCGCGGTATACCAAAAAAGCGGGATGACGGGGGCTTCGTCGACCAGGATCTCTTGCACGCGCTGATAAATGACTTCGCGCTTGGCGACGTCGGTCTCCGTGCTGCCTTCCTCGAGCAGGCGCGTGAGCTCGTCGTGGCGGAAGCGCGGGTGGTTCTGCCCCTGCGGCGGGACGCTGGTGGCCGAGTACAGGGCCTCGCGCCGCGACGGTTCCGGGGTCGAGAGCCACGCGTACATCGCGATGTCGAAGGAACCGCGCTTGAGGATGCCGCCGTCTTCGTAGGTTCCGTACAGCACCGTCGGGCCGTAGTTGCGTATCTCGACGTCGATGCCCACCGCGCGGTACTGCTCGCGCAGCACCAGCTCGGTGCGTTCACGGTTTGGCTGGCCGGCGCTGGCGGAAATGGTGAGCTTGAGCGGAACGCCGTCCCGGTCGACGATTCCGTCATTGTCGGTGTCGCGCCACCCCGCCTCGTGCAACAGCCGGCGCGCGGCGGCCAGATCGAAGCGGGCTCGCTCGGCGGCCGAGGGCGAGTAGTAGCGCGACTCCGCGAACTCGTCGAGCGGGGCCGCCATCACCAGGCCGTTGTAGATGCGCTCCGCGATCTCCGCCTTGTTGGTGGCGAAGCTCAGCGCACGACGCACACGCCGATCGGCGAGTACGGGATTCTCCACGTTGAGGTCCAGGTGCTCGTACATGAGCATCGGGGTGCGGTAGATCCGAATGCCGGGGATCGCCTCCAACTGCGACATGAAGTTGATGTTGGCGTTGTCGAAGACGTCGATCTCACCGGTCTTGAGCTGTACCAAAAGCGTATTCTCGTTGGGAATGAACTTGAAGATGATCGCGTCGAGGTAAGGTCCCTCACCGTAGTAGTCGGCGTTGGCGACCAGCTCCAGGTGCGAGCCCGGCGTCCAGCTCTTGAACGTGAACGGCCCGGAGCCCACCGGCGCGCGATGAAAACGAGCGGCGTGGAAACGCTCGCCGGCCGAGTCGCGCAGGAGGTGTTCCGGCAGCACCGGCTCGTCGAAGAAGGTCTCTCCGACGAAGTCCGGATACGGTCTCTGGAGCCGGAACACCACCGTGGTGTCATCGGGCGTTTCCAGCGAGGCCACCGCTTCCCACCCCTCGCGCGATTCCACATTGACCTTGGGATCCATGATGATATCGAAGGTGAACCGAACGTCGCGGCTGGTGAGCGGGCGGCCGTCGTGCCAGCGCACGCCCGAGCGCAGATGGTACGTGTACACGCGATGGTCCGCGGAGACACCGCCGTTCTCGACGGTCGGGATCTCCGTGATCAAGTCCGGAATGAGATTGAAGTGGTCATCGTACTTGACGAACTTCGAGAAGATCAGGTTGCAGACCATGTTGTTGGTCGCCATCGAATTCAGGATCTCGCTCAGCATCTCCGGCTCCTGCTGGACGCCGATGACGATCCGGCCCCCGGAGACGGGGCCGCGCGAGGTGTCGGCGTCAGCGAGCGTCTCGTGGCTGGAGCGCGCGGTGCGCTCGTCGGTCGTTCCGCAGGCGAACGAGGACGCGGCGAGGCACGCCGAGAGAACCAAGAGGTACAACCGGGACATACCCGGAGGTTATTGCAAGTTCCACGCCGCGCCGGGTCGGTCAACAAAAAGGCCGGCCCCGACGGGGCCGGCCTCGGCCGGGCGTGCTCCGTGCGTTTGGATCAGCTCGCGAGCACGGCGTCGATCTTCGTCGTCAGGGTCTTCTTGGGGCTGCCCCCGACCCCGACGATCTGCTCCACGGGTTTCCCGTTCTTGAAGATCAGGATAGTCGGAATGCTCATGATCCCGTATCGCACCGCGATCTGCTGGTTGTCGTCGGTGTTCACCTTACCGACCTTCAACTTGCCCGCGTACTCCGAGGATATCTCGGCGACGATGGGTGCAATCGCACGACACGGGCCGCACCACGGCGCCCAAAAATCCACGAGCACGGGGCGGTCCGCTTGCAGGACCTCCCGGTCGAAGTTGGCGTCGGTAAACTCGAATTCCTGCGACATCAAGTCCTCCTCGATCGTGTTGTCATTCCCAGATGGCGGGGGGGCGCGGCGCGTGCGCTCGATTCTCCCCGGGTATCCCTGGCGGCGCTCATCGCGCCGGCGGATTATCGCGCGAGGTGAAGCGCCTGTAAAGCGGCTTTCCGCGCCCTGGCCGCGGTCTTGGACGCGGCCGACCCGGCGCCCTTACACCCGGCCATCGTGCCCGGGCTGCGCCGCCCGCGCGGGCGTGGCGACGCTTGCCCCGCCCGCGTCGGTGTGGTTATGTTGACCGCGGCGCCTCGAGGCGCCCAACCGTTATGACGTCGCGCTCTCACCGTCCACAACCGCCGTACTCGGGACCACCGTTTCTGGGCTCCGCTGTGGGACGCATCATGGTCGCCACCGTGGCGATGTTCTTCGTCCAGAACCTGTTCCCGAGCGTCGAAGGCATTCTCGCTCTGACCCCGCGCGACGTGGTCGAGAAGCTGTATCTCTGGCAGCTCGTGACCTATATGTTCCTCCACGGGGACTTCTGGCACCTCTTCTTCAATCTGATCGTCCTATTTTTCCTCGGCAACATGGTTGAGGGAGCGTGGGGGCGCAAACGATTCCTGCGCTACTACGTCGTCTGCGGGGTGGGCGGCGCGCTGCTCCACATGATGTTCGATTACAACGCCAGCGTGGTGGGCGCTAGCGGCGCCATCTTCGGCCTCTATCTCGCGGCCGCGATGCTCTTTCCCGATGCGTATGTGTATCTCTACTTCTTGGTGCCGATCAAGATCAAGTACCTGGTGATCGGCCTGGCGGTGCTGCAGCTCGCCAACGGGATCGCCGGCAAAGCGGGTATTGCGTACTTCGCCCATATCGGGGGGATGGTGGCGGGGCTGACGTTCTTCCGCGACGAGGTCGCGCGGCGCCTGGGCTGGACGGGAGGTGCCCGTCGTCGCGGTCCCACCTGGCGCCCCCGCGTCGGCTTCGGCACGCGGCGTGGCCCGCGCGCTTCGGCGGACAACATCGACTCGATCCTCGACAAGATATCGGCGAAGGGCTACGAGAACCTGTCCCCGACCGAGAAGCGGATCCTGGAGAACTACAGCAAGCAGCAGCGCGAAGAGCCGGAAGAGTAGGACTAGTTCCCGTTCTTGATCGCGGAGGCGAGCGCCTGCTTCTCTTCTTCCCCGAGCGGACGGGCGGGCTCCCCCGTCTTCACTTCGACCGCGTAGCTGCGACTGAAGTTGGTGCCGACGAGGTTCGAGATCAGGATTCCGTTCTGGTTCTCATCGAGCAGGCACAACGAGTAGCTCTGTTGTCCGGCCACACCCTCGAACGCGTTGTAGCGCACGATGCTCAGGCGCTTGAAGTGCGTGCGCGACTCGATCGACGCCAGCTTGAATTCGGTCTGGAGATTCTGGATGTCGCGCTGGCTGCCTTCGACAGCTGCGAGCAGCGCGGGCAGGGTGTCGACGCCGCCGGCGTCCTTGCCGGTCACCCACGAGAAGCGACCCGAGATGGCGCGCAACCGCACGAGCGCGAGCACCCCGATGACGATGCCGACGACGCCGAGTGCGCCGACCGCTAGAACGAGTGCGTTGCCGTCAAGACCGCTGGTCTGATCCAAGTTGCCCCCTGGTGTGATCCCGTAACTGGCCGAAAGCCGCGGCGAATCTAATACGCCGCGCGCGCGGATGTAAACACCAATGTGGCCCGGATCGTGGCGTCCTCAAGCCTCCAATAACACGGGCTAATACCGGATCTCGGCGGTATAGGTCAGCTCGGCCGAACCCTTCGACTTGACCGGGACGTCGAAGCGCGCGCGATGGGACGCCTCCTTGACGTGCGGGTACGACGACGTCGTGATGGCCCAGTCGCCGCTCAGCAATTCGACTACCTGGACCGTAATGTCCTCGGCCTTGTGGTTGCGCACCGTCACCTTGTACGACGAGCGGTACAGGTGCCCACTCGAAAGCACCTCGAAGTTGGTCTGTACGCGCTCCGCCACCACGTCGAAGGCGTCTCCCATCTTGATGCGAATGGTTTCGTCCTCGGGCGTGTGATCGATGCGGTCCTCGCCGATGAACTGCAACTCGCTCTTCGAGTCCTTCTTGTAGACGCGCACGATGCCCTTCGGCAGCGGCATGCCCATACCGTTCTTTTTCGAGTTGTCGAGCGACACGTACACGCCGACCTTGGGCTTTTCGACATCGGCCGCGCGATTGAACCAATACGCGTACTGCGGTTGCACGACGAAGGTCTTCTTCACCTTGGCGCCTTCGGCCGACAAGAGTGAGATCTGCTTGGTCTGCCGGTCCTTGACGGTCGCGGGGCGTTCGAGCGTGTACAGGTGGTACTCGAAGAACGCTTCTTCGCGGAATTGTTCTTCCTTGGCCAGACTGCGAACTGCCATGTCAGCCATCTGGGGTACCGCCGCGTACTCGGGCCGCGCCCGGTGGACGTCGCCCGCCACTAGCTTGAGCGACGCGTTCTCATACGTGGCACCGCTCTGGTTGTCGATCGTCACCCAGCCCGAGAGATCGGCTTTGCTGTCGTCCGCGGACAGCACGGCCACGTAGTCCGAGCGCCAGCCGATGCCGCCCGTGAGGTAGCTCGCTTCGACCGTGTGCTTGGTCTTGCTGGTATCCAGCAGCCACACCAGCGACGGCTCCGAGATCAAGCCCGCGGGCAGCGCGGGCAGGATCACGCGTCCCGGCGGGTTGACGGCGATCTTGCCGTTCTCGAGCTGGTAGACCGTTCCACCCTGGATGCCGATCAGCTTGGCGCGGATAGTTTCGTCATCTTTGTTCTCGCGCGATGTGACCAGCTCCACCGTCTGACCGATGTACTTCTCCATCAATCGCTCCGGCGACACGAGATCGTACTCGAAGTTCTGCTCGATCACGGACAACGCGTTGGGCGCATCGATCGATCGAATGTGCACCGTGGTGGGGTCGATGTGCGCCGCCACCCCCTGGAACCACAGGCTCTGCGTCCCGGTCTTCAAGTCCAGCGTGCGCACGTCCTTCACCAGGCCGAGGTTGTCGTTGTAGATGGTGATGCTCACGGACTTCTGATCGGCGGGTGTGCTCTTGAGGTCCGCGGCGGGGGCGGACGCACCCGTGCCGACGCCGCCGATCAGGGCGGCGATGCCGAGGAGCTTCGCGTAGGTCATGGTCGTCCTCCTGTCTCAAAAACGCCAACGGGACACCCGTTGTGGGCGTCCCGTGGTTAGTCGCTCGAAAGGTGGATTTCGTTTTGGCGCTCGCGGCGGCGCCTCAGTCCGTATCGTGGTTGGTGCCCAGGGCGGGACTCGAACCCGCACAGACTTTCGTCTACTACCCCCTCAAGATAGCGTGTCTGCCAATTCCACCACCTGGGCCGGTGAATCAATCGTCTCAGCGCGGTGAGGTCGTGTCCGCGCCGGCGGCAGTCGTGTCCGCGCCTCCCAGAATCTCGTCGATGCTCTGCCCCGAGGGAATCACGTTCTGCTGCTGCTCGGCGGCCTCGCGAACCAGACTGCGCGAGCCGGGCGCGCTGCGGCGCGCGGACAGGAACGCCAGCAGGAGC
Organism: Candidatus Krumholzibacteriia bacterium; assembly: GCA_035620655.1. Taxonomy (GTDB): domain Bacteria; phylum Krumholzibacteriota; class Krumholzibacteriia; order WVZY01; family JAKEHA01; genus JAKEHA01. The sequence goes on along the minus strand of DASPGK010000080.1, from coordinate 1,601 downwards.
GAGAGGATCATGAAGGTCACGGCGAGGTAGGTGGTCGCCTTGCTCAAGAAGGTCGCCGTTTCCTGACCGCCGAACATCGTCTGCCCTCCACCACCGCCGAACGCGCCCGCCAGTCCTCCACCCTTGCTCGATTGGAGCAGGACCACGAGAACCAGCACGACGCACACGATGACGTGCAGGCCGATCAGAATGTTGAACAACATCGAGGTATCCTTGGTTTCCGGCGGGCTGGCCCGCCCGCCAAACAAAAATTGCGGTGGGGGTCACCGCGTCGCGGGAGCCTACCAGAGAGGCCCCCGAAAGTCAATCCGGCGCGGATCTTAACGCGGCCCCGCGGCCCGAGCGATGCCCAGGAACGAGGCGGCTTCCAGGCTCGCGCCCCCCACCAGGAGCCCGTCGATCTCGTCCCGCGACAGGAGGTCCGCCGCGTTGGTGGGGTTGACGCTGCCGCCGTACTGGATGCGTATCGCCTTGGCGACCACCGGGCCGTAGCGTCCTTGGACCCAGCCCCGGATCGTGCGGTGCATAGACACCGCGTCGTCGGGGCTCGCGGTACGACCGGTCCCGATCGCCCACACCGGCTCGTACGCGATCACGGTCGCGCGCGCGTCGTCCGGGCTCACGCCCGTGAACGCCACCGCGAGCTGGCGTTCCACCACGTGGGCTTGCAGCCCGCTTTCGCGCTCGGAGAGCGTTTCGCCCACGCACAGAATCGGGGTCAACCCCGCCCCCTGCGCGGCCGCGAGTTTCTTCGCCACCACCGCGTCGGTTTCGCCCAGGCCGTGACGCCGCTCGGAGTGACCGACCAGCACGTACATGGCACCCGCGTCCTTGACCATGTCGGCCGCCACCTCGCCGGTGAACGCGCCGCTCTTCTCCCAATGGAGGTCCTGCGCGCCCACCCACACGCGCGCCCCCGCGAGGGCTTCGACCACGGGGCGCACGCCGAAGAAGGTCGGGATTACGACCAGGTCGCAGTGGCCGGGGACGGAAGGAAGCGCCGCGCGCAATTCAGAAGCGAACGCGACCGCCTCGGAGATGGTCTTGTTCATCTTCCAGTTGGCGGCGATGAGCTTGGGGCGTGGCATGAAGCGCGCTGAAATTCCTCGCGAGCTAGCCCGCGACCTCCGCGACGTCGCACAGCGCTTCGATGCCCGGCAGCGTGCGACCCTCCATGAACTCCAGCGAGGCGCCCCCGCCGGTGGAGATGTGCGTGAAGCGGTTCGCGATGCCCATCAAGTTGATGGCCGCCACACTGTCGCCGCCTCCCACGATGGTCTTGGCACCGCGGTCGGTCGCGTCGGCGATGGCGCGGGCGACCGCCTTGGTTCCCTCGGCGAAGCTCGGCTTTTCGAAAACGCCCATGGGGCCGTTCCAGAACACCGTCTTGGCACCCGCGATCTGGGCCTTGAAAAGATCGACGGTCTTGGGTCCCACGTCGACGCCGATCCAGTCCTCGGGGATGTCGGCGATGGAGACTTCCCGCGCGGGCGCGTTGTCGTCGATCTCCTGCGCGACGATGGTGTCGACCGGCAAGAGCAGGCGGCCGCGGCCGGGGCGCGTCTTGGCCAGGAGCTCCTTGCACATCGCGAGATACTTCT
>DASPGK010000079.1:0-3413 GCA_035620655.1 Candidatus Krumholzibacteriia bacterium | reverse complement strand
GCCGTGGCGCGCTGCGCGTTGCGCGACATGAACGCGAACAGCCGCTCGCGCCACATCGCCATGCCTGGGCGCCGGGTGGCGATCAGCGTCTCGCGGCTCATCACGTAGGTCACCTCGCTGGGGTCGACGTGCAACCCGTTCTCTCGGCACCGGCGCAGCAGTTTGGGCACGTGCGGCATTTCGTTGAAGCCGTAGCGCGCGATCACGCGGTAGACGTTGTCCCCCATCGACTCCACGCTCACGCGTTCGCTCGCTGCTATGCGCGGCACGCGCTCGGTTCGAATCGAGAGGATGATCACGCGGTCGAACATCACGTTCAAGTGCTGCTGGATGCGCCGTAAGGTGGCGGGAAAGCCGCTGGCGTCGCGCTCGAGGAAGACCCCGGTACCGGGCACGCGGGTGACCTCGGCGCGCGTCTTCTTGAGATCCTCGAACGAGCGGCGTCGCTCCTGCATTCGCTGCGTCAGCAAGCGGCGCCCCGTCCTCCACGTGGTCATGACGATCAGGATACCGATGCCCACCACCAGCGGAAACCACCCGCCGTCGGCGATCTTGATCACGTTCGCGCTGAAGAACGCCAAGTCGACCACGAGGAACAACGCGCACACCGAAAACGCGAGGAACAGGTTCCATTTCCACAGCCGGCGCATGGCGATGAAAAGCAGAACGGTAGTAATGACCATGTCGGTGCTGACCGCAAGACCGTACGCGGCGGCCATGTTGCTGGAGGTCCGAAACCCGAACACGAGGGCGAGTGTGGCCAGCAAGAGGCCTGTGTTGACGAACGGAATATAGACCTGCCCGATTTCCTCGTGTGACGTGTGTCGCACCTGCACGCGCGGTATGAAGCCCAGCTGCACCGCCTGCCACGTCAGCGAGAATGCCCCCGCGATCACCGCCTGCGACGCGATCGTGGTCGCGGTGGTGGCGAGGATCACCATCGGAATGAGAGCCTGCTCCGGCAACATGTAATAGAACGGATTGGCGGCGTGCTCGGGCGAGCGCAAGAGAAACGCCCCTTGTCCGAAGTAATTGAGCGCGAGTGCGGGCAACACGATCGAGAACCACGCGCGCCGGATGGGGCCGAGACCGAAGTGGCCCATGTCGGCGTACAGCGCCTCGCCGCCGGTGACGACCAGGAACACCACGCCCAGCGTCTTCACCGACTCGATTCCGTACTCCGCGATGAAGCGCACACCGTAGGCCGGATTGACGGCCTTGAAGACGACCGGCGACTGGACGATCGAGAGGATGCCCCACATCGCCAGTGCCAGCATCCACGCGAACGTGAGGGGTCCGAAGAATCTCCCGATGCGGCCGGTTCCGTTTTTCTGGATGCGAAACAGCAGGACGAGAATCAAGGCCGTGATCGGCACCACGTATGGCGTGAACGCCGGGGTCACGACTTCCAAGCCTTCGATCGCGCTCAATACGGAAATGGCGGGCGTGATCATCCCGTCCCCATAGAGGAGTGCGGCGCCGAACAGTCCCATCGTGATGATCATCCACTGGCGCTTCGACGGGCGTCCGTCGAGGTCGGCGACCAAGGCCATGAGCGCGATGATGCCGCCTTCGCCCTGGTTGTTGGCGCGCATGACGACCATTAGATACTTGATCGAAATGATGACGACGAGCGACCAGAAGACGAGGGAGAGGACGCCGAGGACGTGCTCCGGCGTGACCGCCACCGCGTGCGGGCCATGGAAGCACTCGCGGATGGCGTAGAGCGGACTGGTCCCGATGTCGCCGTACACCACACCGAGAGCGGCCACCACGAGCGCGAGCGACCGGGCGTTCTTTGCGGGGGACGGGGCCTGCATCGACCGGCGACTATACACGCCGCGCGCCAGGACAGCTATCGTTTATCCGTGGCCGGTGTCACAGGTAACTCAGCCACGGGTCCTTCCGCCTCGCCTTGAGGCCCGCGAACCACCGGCACGGGAAATAGAGCATCGCGATCACCACCGCCCACACCGCATACAGCAGCGCGAGACTCCACATGTAACCTTCCGGCGCGGGCGGCACACCCATCGGGTGATTCGCAAACAGCCACGGAGTCACCTCGCCCAGTCGAATCTGGGAGACCACGAGTGCTAGCGCGTGGATCAACGGAATGTGGAGCACGTAGAAGAAGAACGGCACGCGCCCGAACACGGTGATCCAGCGCGCCAACGTTCCCCGCGCGCGCTCCAAGAGCGGAATGAGCGCGATGGTCGGGCCCAGCGTCATCAAGAGGAACGAGAGCGACGCCGGATACTTGGTCGTGTTCAAGAAAGCGAGCGGCGCCGGCATTCCTTCCGATGCATTCCACGGGAACGGATCGCCGTGCCAATTGAGTCCGCGCAGAACGATGAACAGCGCGATCGCGCCGAGTCCCAGCGTCATGCAAACGCGGTCGCGACGCGCGGGCTCGAGGATGAGCACGCGACCGAACCCATAGCCCGCCGCCATGACACCGACCCATGGAATGATCGAATAGAGCACGATCAAGGTGGGCCCGTCGGGTCCGAACTGAATCGGGCCGGCCCAGAACCCGAGATAGAGGATCTTCCAGAGCCACGCGAGGCTGCTCCCGGCGACCGCGTCGATGCGCTCGCCGATCAGCGGGTCCATGAGATTGTGTCCCGCGATGATGACGACGCCGACGGCGCCGACCACTTTCGCGGGGAGTTTCACCAGCGCGGCCATGAGGATCATCGACCACCCGATGACCCAGATCACGCCTGCCATCTCGTAGTGCGCGTAATCGAAATTGAACGTCCACGCCCAGCGCATGAAGGTGAGCTCTAGGAACACGAGCCACAGGCCGCGCGTCGTGAGGAAGCGCGAGAGTCCGGCGTGGGTGCGACCATACAAGAACGCGCTGCTCCCGGCCAGGAAGACGAACGCGGGCGCGCAGAAGTGCGTGATCCAGCGCGTGAAGAAGACCGCGGGCTCGGGTCCGCCCGCGGGAACCCCGGCGTAGACGCGCACGTGGTCGATGGCCATAAGGACCATCACCGCGCCGCGAATCAGATCGACGGAGGCGACGCGCGAAGCAGGCGCACCGGGAGAATGGGTCATCGCAGCGCCTTCCGGACAACCAGCTTGAGTCCCGACCACACGTCGTCGATCGCGCACACCTTGACGTCGACGAATCCCAGCGGGAGCGCGACATCGCGCACCACATCCTCGGTGATGTCGGTGGGCACCTGCGCAGACTTCTTCGGCCACGATACCCACACCACCGCGTCCGGCGCGAGTTTCTTGCGAAATCGCGCGAGCGCCTTGGCGAGATCGGCCTTCTTGGTCGTGAAGAGATGGACGACGTCGGTGGTCTGGTCGAACGAGGTGACGAAACGGACGGATGCGGGGAGCGGGTCGAGGAGCGCGCGATAGCCCTTCGGCGCGCCGGCGGCGTGGACGGTGGAGCC
>DASPGK010000078.1:0-8564 GCA_035620655.1 Candidatus Krumholzibacteriia bacterium | reverse complement strand
GAACCGCCGAACACGCTCGGCAACGTCGTCTTGCTCGCTTCCGACCGAGCGATGGAGATGGAAGAGGACGCGCTGGGCGACCCGCACGCCGCGCTCCCGTTCCCGTACCACCATTCGCGCGTGGTCGAGCGGCGACACGCGTGGGCGAATCGCTTCGAGCCGAACCCGGCGGGTGTCCCGGTTCTCACCGACGACAAGAATCCGGTCGACCTATGGGCGGAGGGCATCAACTGGGCGGCGCGACGCCACATGCACCGCGAACAAGCCTGGGACCGCTTCGCGTGGTGATGGGCGGCTAGAAGGGCTCGATGGGCCCGGTCGCGACGATCTCCACGCGGTGGCCGCCGGCCTGGGAGGAAATGCGGGCGGCCAGCGCCGGCGTCTCCTTCCTCACGGCGATGCAGATGATCTCCGCGCCGTCCGGCGCCACGCCCTGATAGACGCCGACCACGCCGTCGATCTTCAGCCACTCGCCCGCGCGTTCCGCGATCACTTGGTCGATCGGTTTCATATCGAGCCTCCTAAAAACACGAGCACCCGCCTCGAGGACCGAGACGGGTGCTCGCGCTGGCGAATGACGTCGGTTGGTCTACTGTCCCACCATCGTCGCGCCCAGCTTGCTCAACACGTCGCCGATCGGATTCGCGATCGCGATCGCCGAGTTGTTGCACGTCACGCTACCGGCGAAGCATAGCCCCACCGCGCGCGGATTGGTCGTCACGTCTTCGACCAGGAGCGAGCCCGAGTCGCCGCCGTTCTGGAAGCCGCAGCGGCGGTTCGAGATCACGATCTGGCCCGAGTAGCTCTGGACGAAGGACGCTCCGCCCGCGCACTCGTTCTCGTACTGAATCGAGAACGCGCCGTTGATGCCGCTGATCGTGCTGCGCGTCAAGCCGGTGGTGCGACCCATCTTCTTGACCGCGAGGCCGACCGCCGCGCTGCGCGTCGTCGCCGAGATCGTGCCGACGTTCAGGATGGACCCGGTTTCGTCCACCATGCCCGAGGTCACCGACGCGATGGCCGCGTCGACGGCGTCCGGGTTGCCGGGATCCGGTAACGTCCCGCCATTGGCGACCAACGACGCGATGTTTTGCGCCGTGTTCGCGTTGCACGCGACGTCGATCAGGCCCGGCTGGATCACAGGGTCGCCCGCCTGGGCGGTACGACTGTTGCCGCCGTTGACGATGTCCGCATAGAGCACGTGGTAGTTGGAGAGCACATACTTGGTGCCGCCCTTCTGGACCAGCGAGCCCAGCGTGCCGCCGCAGCAGAATCCATTGGCGAGGTCGAAGCGCCAGCCGCCCGACGTCCCCATCTTCACGGGCGGCGTCTGCTTGGCTTGACCGCTGCTGCCACCGCCACCGCCGCCCTTGTACGCCTTGATCGGCCCTGTTTCCTCGATCACGATCGGCAGGCCCCCGACGTCTTGCGGGAGCGGACCCTTCGCGATCGGTCCGGACGTGTAGATCTTGACGACCGGCAGGCCGTTGTCGTCCGCGCCGATGGCGGTACCGACGATGCCCTTGGTCGACAAGATTCCGGGAACGGCACGGTTGTGAATTGCGATCGCCTGTTCGAATTCTTCCTGGTGGGCCTGGACTGCGGCCAGCAGGTCGTTTTCGGGTTCAGGGGACGCAACGTTGTTGCCGGGATCTTCGCTGCACGCCCAGAACATCGCGGCGAGCGACAAGGCGAGCAGCAGGAGTAACGTACTACGCCGCAGTTGTTTCATCCGAAACCTCCGAGACGCTGGTGAGGATGTCGAGCGAGGAGAATTCTCCCCACGGAAACGAATGTACGGAGGCTACTCGGGGTTCCGAAGCGAGTCAACGGGGATGCAGCCCCAACGGGGCTTTGAGAAAAGTTTCACGGCTTGCTTCAAGAACGCCACGGGCCCCGACGGAGGAACATCCGCCGGGGCCCGCAGGCGCGCAACTTCGGGAGTTACTACCGCTTGGCCGTCGGCTGCGGATCGAGGCGGTAGCTCACGATCGCCATCGGCTCGCCCTCTTCCTCTTCCTCCGCCGCCGAATCGTCCGACATCGCCGCCATCATGGCGCGCTGGGCCGAGCGCAGGCCCTTGAGCAGAATGAGCCGGTCGCCCGCGATGGTCACCCCGTCGGCCTTGGCGTTTCCTTCGCCCTGCACAGTGACCTCGCGCACGAAGTGTCCGTTGGCGTCGAAGACGTCGAAGCGCCCGATCGTGCCCTTGGGGCAATCGCGGCCGCGGCTCGACAACACCCACAGCGTGCCGTCGTCGCGCGCGAACATCTGGATCACGTCGGGATCGGTGGGACTGGGCTCGGCGTCGAAGCGCCGGCCGCCGCCTCCGCCGCGGCGCATCATGATGCGCGGCCGGTCTTCCTCCATCTCGGCCTTCGAGCGCGCGCGGTGCTGGTAGTCGCGCGTCGCGACGCGCGCGAGCTTGCCGTCGGTGCCGTAGTACTTGATCTCATAGACATCGAAGTTGTCGTTCAAATAGATCTTGCCGTCGGCGCTCGCGGTCCAGACCGGGCGTCGCGCCGACTTCTCGTCGAACTTCATGTTCGCTATGTCGTCGGTGCTCGTGCGCTCGACCAGCGTGCCGCGCGAGGTGCCATCCATTCCGTACAGCTGCAGCGCCGTCGTGCGCGTCATCTTGTTATCCTTCTGTGCGAAGGTACCTCCTCCGATGACGACCGAGCGCCCGGCAGCACCCGCGTCCCAGATCATCTGCGTACCGCCGTCGGGAGCGGCGGGCATGGGGAAGTCGCCGCCGGGCTTGCCGTCTGGGGTGAGCAGCACGAGCTTGCCCGGCATCATCTGCGCCACCGCGATCTTGTTGTCGGGTGTCACGAACAGCTGCGACGCGCGCCGGAATTCGCCGGGGCCTTCGCCTTCGCGACCGATCGTCCGCAGGAGATTGCCGTCGGGGTCGAAGACGCTGACTTGACTCAGTTGGGTGTCGAGGGCGTAGAGGTTGCCCTGGGTGTCGACTGCCACGTCATTGACGACGCCAAAGATGACCTCTTCGTCGTCGCCGCCGGCGCGCCACAACTCCTGCAACGTCACCGTCGACTTGCCGTCCGAGGGGGCCCCGGGGTTGGTCACGTGAACCACGCCATCCTTGGGGGTTTCCTTGCCGGTCCAGTTGCCGGCCGCGGCCGGGACGGCGATGCCCGCGAGGGCGATGCAAAGCGGGGCGAACGGGGCGCGTCGATTCATCGATCTCCTCCTCGAAAGGTGTGCGGTGAAGTATACTGCACGGCGATTGAACACGCTGGTACGCGCGGCGGTTCCCATATGAGAGTCCCCCCGAAACGCATCGAGCCGGTCCGCTTCACGCTGTCGACCTGCACCCTGCGCGAATGGCGGCGCGGCGACGAGCCCTCCCTGGTTCGCCACGCCAACAACCGCAAGGTGTGGATCAACCTCCGCGATTCCTTCCCCTTTCCCTACACGCCGGCCGACGCGAAGGGGTGGATTCGACTGGCCACGACCAGCGGACTCAACGAGGTGTTCGCGATCGACGTGGACGGCTTCGCGGTGGGCGCGATCGGGATCAAGCCCGGGGAGGATGTGCATCGCTTGAGCGCCGAGATCGGCTATTGGCTGGGCGAAGAATTCTGGAACCGCGGCATCGCGACCGAAGCCGTGAAGGCCGTGACCGAACACGCGTTCGAGACCCTGGGGATGAAACGCGTGCACGCCGCCGTCTTCGAATGGAACACCGCGTCGATGCGGGTGCTCGAGAAGGCGGGCTTCGTGAAAGAGGGCGTGCTGGCCAAGAGCGCGCTCAAGGACCGCAAGGTCATCGACCAGGTCGTCTACGCCCGGGTCCGAGAATAGAATACAACGCCTCCACTATCTTGTTGCGCGCGCCCACAGGCTCGGGGGATACTGGCGGCGTCTTGACGTTCCGTCGTATATGAGGAGGCCGCCATGTCCGTCGATCTCAACGTCGCCCAGCCTGCCGCCGAGTCGCTCCGCCACCGCGCGCCGCAGGCGCCGCGCGCCAAGAAACCCATTACCCATTTCAAGCGACCCGTCGAGCGCCCGTTCACGCGCGCCGACCGACCGCACACCACTGTCCTCTTCGGCGGGCTCACGTGGAGCCACGAGCGATTGATCCAGGGCGCGTGGGAGGGTTTGGGCTACAAGTGCGAAGTCGTGCCGGTGCCCGACGTCGCCGCGTTTCAGCTCGGCAAGGAGTACGGCAACAACGGCCAGTGCAATCCGACTTACTTTACGGTCGGCAATCTCGTGCAGTTCCTGCAAAAGCTCGAAAGCCAAGGCATGCCGCACGAGAAGATCGTCAACGATTACGTTTTTATAACTGCGGGTGCCTGCGGGCCGTGCCGCTTCGGCATGTATGAGGCCGAGTATCGCCTGGCGCTTCGCAACTCCGGCTTCGAAGATTTTCGCGTGATCTTGTTCCAGCAGTCGAAGGGCCTCTCGCAAGAGGACGTCGAAGCCGGCCTCGAGATGAACCTCGAGTTCTTCCTGGCAATGCTCAACTCGATGAACATCGGCGACATGCTCAACGAGATCGGTTACCTCGTGCGCCCTTACGAGGTGAACGAGGGCGCCACCAACGCGGTGCTGGCGAATGCCCAAGAGTACCTCGCCGGCGTCTTGAAGAACCAGCCCAAGGCCAAGATCGGCGACGGCGTCGAGAAGATCCTGCGCCGCACCGGCCTGTACAACCAGGCCGACTACGCGGTGAAGTTCGGGCGCCAGCTCACGAGCTCGTATTACACGGATGCCTTGCATACCGTGCGCGACCAATTCGCCGACATCGAGGTCGATCGCTTCCGGGTCAAGCCCATCGTCAAGATCACGGGCGAATTCTGGGCCCAGACCACCGAGGGCGACGGCAACTACAACATGTTCCGCTTCCTCGAGAAGGAAGGCGCCGAGGTGATCGTCGAGCCCATCGGGACCTGGATCATGTACATGATCCATCAATTCAAACAGAAGCTCCGCGACCGTAAGGGCCTCGAGGACAAGACGCCGATGCCGTCGTGGAAGAAGGAGCCGCACCGTCGCGCCGCCGTGGAAGCCCGTTACCGCAAGCGGATGGCGCGCATGACGGTGGCCGAGAGGATCTTCCAGCGCGAGTACACCAAGCTTCAGCACGCGCTGGGCGGCGGGATTCTCCACGAGCTGGTATGCCAGTACGAGCTCCAGCGCATGGGGCACCCGTACTACAACTCGCGCGCCGGCGGCGGCGAGGGTCACCTCGAAGTCGCGAAGAACATCTACTACTCGAGCAAGGGCATCGCGCACATGGTGGTTTCATTGAAGCCCTTCGGCTGCATGCCGAGCACGCAATCCGACGGCGCGCAAGCGGCCGTGACCGAGCACTACAAGGACATGATCTACCTGCCCATCGAGACCTCCGGCGAAGGCGAGATCAACGCGCACTCGCGCGTGCAGATGGCGCTCGGCAACGCGCGCATCAAGGCACGCCAGGAGTTCGCGGATGCCCTGGCCAAGACGGGCCGTACGATCGAAGAGCTGCGTGCGTACGTCGACGGGCACCCCGAGATGAAGAAGGCGCTCTACCTCGTTCCCAAACGCGACGACGTCGTCGGCAAGGCGGCCAACTTCGTGCTGCACGTGGCCGAGCGGATGGCGAAAGAGGGGAGCCGACGGGTGGCGTAGGCTCCATCCGTCTGCAAAGATTTGGAGAAAGGCCCGGCGGATTGCCGGGCCTTTCGTTGGGGTATGCGCCGGTATCTCGCCTGCCGCCTCGCGTGGACGGGTGGATCTCGCGTCTGAAAAGCGCCCGGGCCGGTGATATACTCCTGCCAACGCGAGAGCCCCCAGAGTATCGCGAGCTCCGCCCAGTCGTCGACACCCGAACCCGTCGGCCGGGTGTCTTCTCTCCCAACTTCAGCGGTCGCCGACGCCGCGTCTCCTCGCCGGAGGCCGCACATGAAAACCCTCGCGGTTTCGCTCCTCGTTCTATCGGTGGTCCTTCATCCGCGCGTCATCCAAGCGCAATGGCAACTCGACGGGGTGCCTATCACTACCGCTGCGAACGGTCAAGATTTCCCCGCTATCGCATCGGATGGAGCCGGGGGGGCGATCGTGGCTTGGCACGACCGTCGCAACGGAACGGACTACGACATCTATGCGCAGCGGGTGGACGTCTTCGGGGTGGTGCAGTGGACGACCCACGGGGTGGCTCTCTGTAGTGCTATAAACGATCAGACCAACCCCGCTATCGTCTCGGACGGCGCCGGGGGGGCGATCGTGACGTGGGAGGACTATCGAGTCGGCTTCGGGGACCTCCACGCCCAGCGAGTCAGCGCGTCGGGAGTGGTGCAGTGGGCGATGAACGGTGTGCTTCTTGTTGGCGCCGCGGGCTTACAGCAACTACCCACGATGATCTCGGACGGGGCCGGGGGGGCGATCGCGACGTGGCAGGACCATCGAAACGGTGGCGTCAATTGGGATGTCTACGCGCAGCGGATCAATGCTTCGGGAGTTGTGCAGTGGGCGAACGGGGTGGCTCTTTGCGTCGCCGCCAACGACCAGCCCTTCCCCACGATCATTTCGGATGGGGCCGCGGGGGCAATCGTGACGTGGAGCGATTATCGAACCGGTGCCACTGCCGACATCTACACCCAGCGCGTGAACGCCTCGGGGCTGGTGCAGTGGACGCCGAACGGGGTTGCACTGTGTACCGCCGCCGACGAGCAGTCCTCCCCGACGATCGTCTCCGACGGTACGGGGGGAGCAATCGTGACGTGGTACGACCATCGAACCGGCACCAACTTCGACATCTATGCGCAGCGGGTGAACGCCTCGGGGGTCGCGCAGTGGCCATTGAACGGAGTCGCCATGTGCACCGCCGCGAACCAGCAGACGTCTCCCACGCTCGTCTCGGACGGTGCAGGGGGTGCGATCGTGACGTGGGCCGACCTTCGAAGCGGTACGAACAATGACATCTACGCGCAGCGGGTGAACGCCTCGGGGGTCGCGCAGTGGCCATTGAACGGGGTCGCCTTGTGCACTGCGGCGGATGTACAGGTATATCCCGTGATCGCCCCGGCTGGAGCCGGGGGGGCGATCGTGGCGTGGCAGGACTCTCGAAACGGCAACTCCGACGCCTATTCGCATCGGGTGGACGCTTCCGGCGTGGTGCAGTGGACGACGGGCGGGGTCGCGGTGTGCACGGCCGCGGACTATCAGGCTGACCTCGCGATCGTCTCGGACGGTGCCGGGGGAGCGATCGTGACGTGGGCCGACCTTCGAAGCGGAAATTTCGATATCTACGCGCAGCGGGTAGAGGTCGACTTCGGCACGTGGGGGCATCCGGAGCCTACGGTGATTTCGGTTGCCGACGTTCCCAACGACCAGGGCGGCAAAGTCGCCGTCAACTGGAAGCGCAGCGGGCACGACGCTCTTCCTCTGCAAGAGATCAGTCACTACTCGGTCTGGCGTGCCATCGATCTCGTCGCTCTCTCCAGCGCAGAGGCGGAGGGATGGACGGACCCGGCGACGATCGGCGCGAGCTTTAATGGCCGGGCGGCATTCCACGAGCGCGTCGGCACCACCGACAACTACTGGGAATGGGTGGCCAACCAATCGGCCACACACGACCTCGGATACGCATTCGCTGCAGCGACGCGTGCGGACTCGGTCGCCGCAAACAACGCGCAGCACTATTTTCGCGTGCTGGCGCATACGAGCAACCCGTACGTTCTTTACAAGTCCAATGCGATGAGTGGCCATTCTGTCGACAATCTCGCTCCGGCGGCACCGCTGTTCTTGACCGCGCAGCGCGTCGGGCCGGACGTGCATCTCGAGTGGAATCGCGTGCGGGTCGCGGATCTCAAGAACTACGCGGTCTACCGGGCGACATCCATGGGTGTGACACCGATCCCGCCAAACCTCCTCGCGAACGACACGGACACGGTGCTGGTGGACGCGAGTGCGCCGACGAGCGCGCTCTACTACATCGTCACGGCTTACGACGTGCACGAGAACCAGAGCGCCGCGTCGAACGAGGCCAACGTAGGTGCGACCACGGGCGTCGGAGAAACGCCGGCGATCACCGCACTCGCGCTACGCCCGAACCATCCCAACCCGTTCGCGGGCACGACAGAATTGGAGATCGGCCTGCCGCAAGAGAGCGACGTATCGATCCAGATCTACGACGTCCTCGGCCGTGTGGTTCGCGATGCGCGCGTGCCGCGCATGAGCGCGGGCTGGCAGCGCGTGGCGTTGAGCGACCGCGGTGTCGACGGCAAGCCGCTCGCGAGCGGCGTGTACTTCTGCCGGGTCACGGCGGCCGGCCGCACGGTAACCCAGAAGATGGTGATTGCTCGGTAGCTGAGGAATCTCGCTGGCTCGGCAACGCGCGCATCAAGGCGCGCCAGGAGTTCGCGGATTGTCTCGCCAAGACGGGGCGTTCGTTGGAAGAGCTGAAAGCCTACGTCGACCAGCACCCCGAGATGAAGAAAGCGCTCTACGTCGTCCCCAAGCGTGACGACGTCGTCGGCAAGGCGGCCAACTTCATCCTCCACGTCGCGGAGCGGATGGCGAAAGAGGGGCGGCGGAAGGCTGCCTAA